>NZ_NWSZ01000024.1:0-165414 GCF_002531885.1 Rhizobium sp. L9
GCGGCGATCGGATGGCGCGGGTTGATCGTCCACAGCCGCTCGCGCTCACCCGCCTCGCGCCATTTCAGCGCGCAGGGCGTTCCCATCAGCCGCTTGAAGATTTTCGAGAAATGGCCGGAATGCAGCACGAGAAGGCCCATGCCTTCCCAGACGCGCTTGGCGACGCGTTCGACGACGACGTCGGACACCGCGCCGTGATCCTTGTGGCCCCACCAGGTCAAGACATCGGTTTCGGCAAGCCGGGCTTCGCTTAAGCCATGTTCCGGCTCCTGCAGCGTCGCCGTCGTCGCCGAGATGCCAGGATCGGTATTCAGCGCATTGGCGATTGTCATATGCATGCCTTCCGGATAGATGCCCCGGACGATCGCATTGGTATTCTCGTGAATGTTTTCACCCCAGACGACGGTGCGTATGGCCATGCTGTGCTCCTCTGGAAGCTGGAAGGATCGTTTAGGCGGGAAAGGCAGAATTCAAAGCGCTTTGGAAAAAGGCAGCTGGGTGTGCCTCGATCTCCATAACGTCCGAGCGACACATAGCGCTTTGTCAGGAATTTGACAAAGGGGAAAATTTCTCTCCTTAGACTGCGCAGGACTTTCTCAGTTATAACAGTGAAATCAATGAGAAACGGATTTCGAGAACAGATTGACGACGATGACGCCCGATATGATCAGCCCGAGGCCGACAATGGCCGGCAGGTCGAGGCGCTGCTTGAAGAAGATCAGACCGACCGACGAAATCAGCACGATTCCCAAAGCGCTCCAAATCGCATAGGCGATGCCGACGGGAATGCTCTTCAGCGTCAAGGACAGGCAATAGAAGGCCGCCGCATAACAGGCGACGACAAGCGCCGTCGGCCCGATGCGGGTAAACTGCTGCGACAATTGCAGCGCCGTAGTGCCGATGACTTCGAGCACAATGGCTGCAAAGAGCAGCCCGTAGATGGCGGCCTGGCTCATAACGAATTCCTTTTCGGATTACTTTCCCGTGAGCTCGACAAGACGGCTGATGAGATTCCGTCTCAGGGCACCGCTGATGTCATGGCTCTCCAACGTGTCGGCAAACCACAGCCCATCGGCGGCGAACCGCACGATCTGAGCATCGAGCGAGGAGTCGGTGCCGACATATTCCTCAGCCCGCGCCTGCACCCATTGGCGCCAGCGAAGGCGCAACCTGGGTTCGGCGAGAAGCGCGATCGTCACCTGCGTCCAGCTCATGGAATCGTCGGGACGATCCTTGAGACCGGACACCGCCCTGAGATAGGCCCGGGTGAAGCGTCCCTGCGGCACCGGATCGCCACGCATCAGTTCCTCGATATCCGCATCGAACCTTTCGAGCAGGCTTTCGAACAGCGCGTCGAGCAGCGCATTCTTCGTCGGGAAGTGATGCAGCAATCCGCCCTTGCTTACGCTGGAGGCGGCGGAGACCGCATCGAGTGTCACGGCCGCCATGCCTTCGCTGGCGGCAATGCGCGCTGCGACCTCCAGCAATTCCTGGCGCACGAGAGCCGGTTGTTTCTTGCGATGATGAGCGTTTGACATTCGTTATAAAGATACCGTCCAGACGGTTTTGTCAAGTAGATCGCTGCGAACCCCTGCCCCAGGCATTATGCGCGAAATGCCGCTGCACCTTGATGACAGTTGCGGTCGTTTTCCATCAGGTGCATGAAGGATCGGGGAATGAAATGATATCGGGGATGGTTTCGTGACGGAGAAGGTCACCACTCTATACGAATCGATCGGCGGCAATGCCGCCGTACGGGCGCTGACGCACCGCTTCTATGCGCTGATGGATACGCTGCCGGAGGCAAAAAACGTGCGTGCCGTACACCCGCCGAGCCTCGAAGGCAGCGAAGAGAAATTCTACGAATATATGACTGGCTATCTCGGCGGCCCGCCGCTCTATACCGACAAGCGCGGCCATCCGCGCCTGCGCAGCCGCCATTTCGTTGCCGAAATCGGGCCTATCGAACGGGACGAATGGCTGCTCTGCTTCCGCCGCGCGCTCGACGAGACGATCGCAAGTCAGGCGCTGCGCGATGTCATCTGGGCGCCGGTCGAGCGCCTTGCCCATCATATGCAGAACAAGGAATAGTCATGAGCCTGAACGCGCGCATCGAGCCGGTGCTCTATCTCTTCGCCGGCTTGTTCGGCGTGGCCGGCGTGGCGCTCGCCGCGCTTGCCGCCCATGGCGCCGGTGAGGCCAACCTTGCGGCATCCGCCTCCGCCATGTGCCTTGCACACGCCCCTACCCTGCTCGCCTTGGCCCTCGGCACCGCCAAGCTCAAAACCGCCTGGCTCGCCGGTTTTCTGATGATCGTGGGAACCCTGCTCTTTGCCGGCGATCTTGTTACGCTCCGCTTCTCCGGCTCCGGCCTCTTCCTCTACGCCGCGCCGACCGGCGGCTGGGCTATGATGCTCGGCTGGCTGGCTGTGGCGGCAGGTGCTGTCTTTCGCGTGCGGTTTTAGGGGCTTGGAAAACTCGGCCGCTTGTCTATGAGGGTACGTTGCAGCAGAGTATCCATCCGCAAACTGAGCGGCTGATAGGAGTCCGCTGCCCTCTCTTCCCTGTGCTCGTCACAGGGATCCAGCGCGTCCAAGTCCTTGGGCGCGGGAGACTCTCTTCAGGCCCTAGGGGTCATTCACGGGACGGACGCGCCGTGGCTGGATTCCTGTGACGGGCACAGGAATGAGCGTGGGGAACGCCTCGCCTTCCACTCGTAAAAAATGCCATCAAATCCCGTCGACCACATTAAAACCCTCAAAAACCGGCGGACCCTTATACATCGCCTTGCGGTCTCCGGCATTGCGGTGCGCCGCGCGAAAATTCTCGGACTTCGTCCAGTTCTGAAAATCCTCTTCGCTCTTCCAGACCGTGTGCGAGGAATAGAGCGTATACCCCTCTTCTTCATTGACCTTGCCTCGCAGCAGGCGGAATTCGACGAAACCGGGCACCTCAGCCAGGCTGGAATCGCGATTGCGCCAGACCGTCTCGAAATCGCCCTCGGTTCCGGTTACCACCTTGAAGCGATTCATTGCGATATACATGAAATCTCCCTACGCCTTCCTCCTGGCGGCCCTTACAGCAGGTGAGGGAAAGGCGAGAATATTATTGCCGTTTGACGCCGCCGCGCCAAGCGGTCTTGTCGCCGCTTCCCCAGGCATTCGCGCCTCCCAGGTCGGGAACAGCGTCACATTCTGGTAGATCTGCCGGCGTTCGGCATGCTGCTGAAAAAGCTCGTAAAGCTGGGGCACGAGACCGCCGCTCTGCGCGGCGAGCTTGTGCAGGCCGATCATGGTGAAGCCGTCGGGGCGCTTGTCGTTCATCGGGAATTGTCTCGTTCGTTCATCGTCTGCAGCGCACGTTCCAGGCTGGACTTGCTGCCGTTTCGAAGCGGGATGAAGGCCTTGCTGAACTTCTTGCAGCCGGTCTTCACGCGCAGGCAGGCATCATGGCTGATACAGTCGATGGGGCAGAACACGCAATCAACAGAGGGAAGCAAGGTGTCGATGCGCGAAACCGCCTCGCGCAGGCCGCCATCGTGATGAATGAGTTCGGCGCCGAAATTGCTGGCGATCTGGCGCAGATGCGCCACTTGGCAGTCGCGCCCGCCGACATAAAGGAAACTGCGGCCATCCAGTTTGGTTCGTCCGTTGGATGCCTGGCCGGCCTCCTCCCCCGCGCTGTCGCGGACCTCCCGGTTCGATCCCTTCTTGCCCTTGCGAGCCATATGCCACCCGTTCGCTCGTTGATCGTCACACGATTCCTGCGCGTGCGGATGGACCTTATTAAACTTGATTTTCGGAGTAAAGTATAAAGTTGAGGCTTAAAATCATATTATCGCGGAGTGACCTGGACGGGGAAGGTGTAGGTTCGCGAGGATGCGGCGATCGTATGGGGCATGGCCGGCAGGTTGCAGGAGGTCACCCTGGCAAGAACTGCGCTATCAACCTCAGGGAGCCTCGAGCCACGGATAACACTCGATGCTGTGATGTCGCCGCTGCGATTGACGGTAATGCGAACGGTTAAGGTGGCGGGAGCCGTGCGATAGCGAGACTCCATCCGGTCGACGCAACGGAACAACCGCGCAACAAGTTTGCCTTTATAGTTGGCTTCCGACGCACCTCCCGCCCCGTTCCTGCCACCGGATGTGCGCGAACTATCAGTGGAATTGGCGTCTGCCTGTCCATCTGCAGCGCCCCTGCGCGCCTCCTGCTTGGCATCGCCCTCCGAACCCTGTGCTTTCTTCGGCGGCTGTTTTCTTTCCACCACCTTCTTTTCTACAGGCTTCTCCAGCTTCGGCTTCGGCTGCGGAGCAACCACTTCTGTCGGCGGCTCCGGTTCGGGAGAAACAGGAGCCACCTCCACAGGCTTGATCTCTTCAGGTTGGGATTGCATTGCGGCTGCCATTGGCGGTTCGCTTGAAATCACCGGCTGCTCCGGCACCACCGTCGACATCGGCTGCGCGACGGACGTCTCGGCAGGCGTTTCCGAAACGAGAACCTCCGGTTCTGCAGGCGCAACCGACTCTGCTGACTGACGCGTAACGTCCTGTAGAGGCTGGACGACTTCGACCGGCTCTGCGTCAACCGGCTCAACGGTTTCCGGTTGAACGACCTCCGGCTGTACTTCCGCCGTTTCGACTGGCTTAACCGTCTCGGGTTCAACGGCCTCTGGGACCACTTCTTCCTGTATGGTCACCTCGGTGTCGCCGGCTGCGCTCTGATCGGCGTCGGAACTGCCGAGCATGACCACGCTGATCGCCTCGCCCGCCTCCATCAGCGTCTCATCCGAGGGCGCAGGCACCACAATAAGCAGCGTGGCTGCCAACGCAGCATGGAAAAAGAATGAGCCAGCACAACTCATCGCCACCCGCCGCCGCACCGGCGTCTTCTCGTCTTCCTGCTTCTCCACCGCCGCATCCATCGGCGGCGCAGAAGCGGGAGCGGCCGGTTCGGCTTCCGGATGGTCGGGAAAGGAAGAGATCTGCGCAAAGCGTGTGTAATGGATGACCGTCTCCCCCGCCGGCTGCCGCTGCGCGTTTCGCAGTTCGGGAAGTTCGTGGCCGGGGTGCATGCCGGGCGTGTTGTCATTCAGGCTGGTGTCGGCGTCCGCCTCCCCGATGAGCACGTGTCTCGCTTTGGATTTCGCTGAAATCGCCATTCTTTACGCCTCGGACAGCCGGAAACATGTCCGCCGGGGTTCATGCCCGGCGTCTTCTTGAGCAATTCCAGCAAAAGTGCGCAGCGGTTTTGCGTCCGGAATTGCTTAAAAACAAAGAGTTAGAGCATTTCCGAAATGCTCTAACCTTCGAAGGGAACGGAGATCTGCGAGCGAGTGACGAGACCCTTCATGCATCCACCGGCGACCGGCCCGTCGCACACCGGTGTGTCGTTGATCAGGATGCGGGTCACGCTCTCGCATTTGACATTCGGCATGTCAAACTGGCGCACGCGCTTCTTGCCTTGCGGCAGATCGCGGAAGTCGAGAACGGTGATCCGGTCGACGGCATTCTTGTCGTTGAAGAAGGCAAGCTCGAAGGAAACCTTGTCGATGGCGGCGGGTAGCTTGTTGAGCGCCACGAAGGTCATCATGCAGCCCTTCTGCGAGGGCGCCAGCGCATTGAGTTCGACATCGAGGGAGGCTGCGGGCGCCGCCTCCTGCGCCTGGGCTGCGATTGCAACCATCATCACCAAGCCGGCCGCAACGGCCGCAAACCTACCAGTCATAATCGTCTCCGCATTGTCGCGAGCCGTCGGCGGACGGCTTCGTATCAGCAATCTCAAAAACTTGACTACGTTAGTCTCCTATTGCGTCTTTAAAAAACTACGAGTAAGAAAGTCAAGTTAATATTAGACACGACCGGAGACCT
The DNA here is from genome assembly GCF_002531885.1 of Rhizobium sp. L9. NCBI lineage: Bacteria > Pseudomonadati > Pseudomonadota > Alphaproteobacteria > Hyphomicrobiales > Rhizobiaceae > Rhizobium > Rhizobium sp. L9. Next base: position 5,870 of record NZ_NWSZ01000024.1, read on the forward strand.
TCAGATCCCCGGCCTCACGGAAATGCCAAACCGAAATGATGGTTGATAACTTTAAGGACATGGCGCTGCAGAGCGAGCCTGCGGCGCAATACCGGATCATCGAAAGCGCGGATCTTTTCCGCGGCACGAACGAGATCATGATCAGACACGACGGGCTGGTTTACCGCCTGAAGATTACCCGCCAGGGCAAGCTCATTCTCAATAAATAGGGCCAATAAACAGGTAAGACATGACTGAGCAGAAAAGACCGGCGCCAGCCGATATCCGTGCATTTCGCGCCGAAAACCTGAAAATGCGCGAGCGCGACATCGGCGCCCAGCTGAAGATCTCGGAGGCAGCCCTCGTCGCCGCAGAAACCGGCATCAGCGTCACCCGCATCGACGGCAGCGCGCTAAGGCTTCTCGAGCGGGTGGAAAGGCTCGGCGAGGTGATGGCGCTGTCGCGCAACGAAAGCGCCGTGCACGAAAAGATCGGCGTCTTCGAAAACATCAAGATGGGCATGCAGAGCGCTATCGTCCTTGGCGAGAACATCGACCTGCGCATCTTCCCGAGCCGCTGGAAGCATGGCTTTGCCGTCTCCAAGAAGGATGGCGAACAGGAGCGTCTCAGCCTGCAATATTTCGATATGGCGGGCAACGCCGTGCACAAGGTGCATCTGCGTCCGAATTCGAATATCGAGGCCTATCACGCGATCGTCGCCGAGCTGAAGCTCGAAGAACAGTCGCAGGAATTCGTCGAGGCCGAGATCTCGAATGCATCCGACGAGACCGCCGACGTCAGCCGCGACGAGCTGCGTGACAACTGGAGCAAGCTCACCGACACCCATGAATTCTTCGGCATGCTGAAGCGCCTGAAGATCGGCCGCCAGGCGGCCATCCGAAGCGTCGGCGACGACTATGCCTGGAAGCTCGACAACGCCGCGACGGCGGAGATGATGCATGCCTCGGTGAAGTCAGACCTGCCGATCATGTGCTTCGTCGCCAATGGCGGCATCGTCCAGATCCATTCCGGCCCGATCTTCAACGTGCAGACGATGGGTCCGTGGATCAACATCATGGACCCGACCTTCCACCTGCATCTGCGCCAGGATCACATCGCCGAGACCTGGGCCGTGCGCAAGCCGACCAAGGACGGCCACGTCACCTCGCTGGAGGCTTACAATGCCGAGGGCGAGATGATCATCCAGTTCTTCGGCAAGCGGAAGGAAGGTGTCGGCGAACGCGCCGAATGGCGCGATATCATGGAAACCCTGCCGCGGGCAGCAAGTGCCGCCGCATAAGGAACCACAGCGATGGCGATGCGTAACAACCTGCGCCGGATCCGCCTTTGGGAACTGGCCCTGACGGCCGCCGTCATGGCGCTGCCGCTGATCCCGACCGCGCCGGCCGGCAAAAGCTTTGCCTTCGCTAGCGCCGCCCATGCCGAGGAGAAGAAGCTCGACACTTCGCGCCTGGTTTCGGTCGGCGGCGACATCACCGAGATCATCTATGCGCTCGGCGAGGAAAGCCGGCTGATCGCCCGCGATACCACGAGCCTCTATCCGGAGGCGGCGCTGAAGCTCCCGAATGTCGGTTACATGCGGGCGCTCTCGCCGGAAGGCATCCTTGCGATGAACCCGACGGCGATCATCGCCGTCGAAGGCTCCGGTCCGCCGGAGGCGCTTGTTGTGCTGAAGAATGCCAGCGTTCCCTTCGAGACCGTGCCGAACGCCTTTACCCGCGACGGCATCATCGCCAAGATCGACCGCGTCGGCACGCTGCTCGGCGTGCCTGACAAGGCAAAGACGCTCGAAGAAAAGGTCGCTGCCGATCTCGACACGGCGATCGCCGATGCCGAAAAGCGCCCGGAGGCCGAGCGCAAGCGCGTTCTCTTCATACTCAGCGCCCAGAACGGCCGGATCATGGCCTCGGGCAGCGGCACGGCGGCCGACGGCATGATCAAGCTTGCCGGCGCCGTCAATGCCGTCGGCGTATTTCCGGGCTACAAGCCGCTGACGGACGAGGCGATCATCGAAGCCAAGCCCGACATCATCCTGATGATGAACCGCGGCGACGGCGCCGGCACTAAGAACGAAGACCTGCTGGCGCAGCCGGCAATTGCGTTGACGCCGGCCGGAGAGAAGAAGGCGATCATCCGGATGGACGGCGTCTACCTGCTCGGCTTCGGCCCGCGTACGGCGAGCGCGGTGCGTGACCTCAATGCGGCGATCTACGGGGGCTGATCATGGCCCTGCCGCAAGCCATGAGTGAACGAAGGCGATTAATCGCGATGGCGGCGATGCTTGAAAGCCAGCAGGCAGGCGACAGGACGCGGCTCGCCCTGCTGGCAATCACCTTGCTCGTCGCCGGCTCTGCCTTCTCGATGCTGTTTTCGGTGACAATGGGCGCTTCGAATGCTTCGATCCTCGATGTCATCGCCAATATGGCCGGCTCCGAGACGGCGCTCAGCGCCCGTGACCGGATCATCATCTTCGATATCCGCCTGCCCCGGGCGATCCTCGGCTTCCTGATCGGCGCCTCGCTTGCCGTTTCCGGCACGGTGATGCAGGGCCTGTTCCGCAATCCTTTGGCCGATCCCGGCCTAGTCGGCGTCTCCTCCGGCGCAAGCTTCGGCGCGGTCGTCATGATCGTGCTCGGCGGCGGCCTCGCAGCCCCGCTCCAGGCGTTTTTCGGCATCTATGCGCTGCCCACGGCCGCCTTCGGCGGCGGCCTCGCGACGACGCTGCTGCTCTACGGGATTGCGACACGGCACGGCCAGACCTCTGTGGCGACGATGCTGCTTGCCGGCATCGCGCTCGGCGCGCTTGCGCTGGCGCTCACCGGCCTCTTGATCTACATGGCGAACGACCAGCAGCTGCGCGACCTGACCTTCTGGAGCATGGGCTCGCTTGCCGGCGCCACCTGGACGAAGATCGCCACCGCCGGCCCGATCATTCTCCTGTCCTTCACCGTCCTGCCCTTCATGGCGCGCGGCCTCAATGCCATCACGCTCGGCGAGGCAGCCGCCTTTCATATGGGCGTGCCGGTGCAGCGGCTGAAGAATGTCGCGATCGTCGGCGTCGCGGCCGCGACCGGCGCTTCCGTCGCCGTCAGCGGCGGAATCGGCTTCGTCGGCATCGTCGTGCCGCATGTCCTGCGCATGGCGATTGGGCCGGATCATCGTTTCTTGCTGCCCGCCGCAGCCCTTCTCGGCGGTTCGCTGCTGATCTTCGCCGACGTGCTCGCCCGCACCCTGATCGATCCTGCCGAGCTGCCGATCGGCATCATCACCGCAGCGGTCGGCGGCCCGTTCTTCCTGTGGATCCTGCTGAAGCAGCGTTCGCGCCTTGCCCTCTGATCAACCTTGCGAGTGACGTGCAGATGATCGAAGTGTCCGGCCTCTCCGTGCGCCTTTCCGGCAAATCAATCGTCAGCGACGTCGCTTTCAGCGCAAAGGCCGGTGAACTGACGGCGATCGCCGGACCGAACGGCTCAGGCAAGACGACGACGATGAAAGCAATCTCCGGCGAGCTTGCCTATGACGGCTCCGTGCGCATCGGCGGCGATGAGGTGAAGGGGCTGAAGCCCTGGCAGCTTGCCGCCATTCGCGGCGTGCTGCCGCAGGCAAGCGCCATCTCCTTTCCCTTCACTGTGCGCGAGATCGTCCGCATGGGCCTGACCGCGGGCCTGAACCCGCACCCCGACAAAGATCAGACGGCGGCCGCCGCCCTCGCCTCGGTCGATCTGACCGGTTTCGAAGGCCGCTTCTACCAGGAACTCTCCGGCGGCGAGCAGCAGCGCGTGCAGCTTGCCCGCGTGCTCTGCCAGATCTCGGAACCCATCATTGATGGCAAGCCCTGTTGGCTGCTGCTTGACGAGCCGGTCTCAAGCCTCGACATCAGCCATCAGCTGACCATCATGTCCCTCGCCCGCACGTTCTGCGAGCGCGGCGGCGGCGTCATCGCCGTCATGCACGACCTCAACCTGACAGCACTTTTTGCCGATCGCATCGCACTGATGAAATCCGGCCGGCTCGCCGCCGCCGGTAGAGTTAAAGAGGTGCTGACCGACGAGACGATGCTTTCGGTATTTGGCTGCGCGCTGCGGATCAATCAGGTCCCGGCTGATGGCGCGCCTTTCGTGCTCGCCCACAGCGCCCTCTCCCATGCCCGAGCCTGCGCGGGCGGAACTTTTGCCCCTTCAACACGTTGTCGGCAATGATCTGGGTCAATGCCGGGCGACATCATTCATGCAACGGACGGTGGTGACCCTCGTGCGAAACAGGCGGGCTCGCGCGCGCCCCAGCCAATGGAGACAGCCATGAGCTATTCTATCTTCCAGTCCGGCCGCAGCCGCCGCAACGGCACCTTCCACCATCTTGAATCCGGCATCGAAGAACAGATCGAGGCATTGCGCGACGAGCTCGCCGAACTGACGCGCCTCGTCGGCAAGAACTCGCGCCACCAGAGCGAGAAGATTCGCAGCCAGGCTAGCGCCGGCTTTGAGGAACTGCTCGGCCGCAGCGAGGAACTGCTGCGCGAGCTGCAGCACGGTTATGAGCGCGGCGCGACCGAAATGCGCGAGACGGTGCGCAATCATCCGCTGGCAACCATCGGCGCCGCTGCCGCTTTGGGCTTGGCCATCGCCTTCCTCGCCCGTCGCTGAGGAAGCTCGATGCTCTCGATCCTCAGTCTGCTCACGGGCGCAAGCGTGCATCGGACCGTTGCGCGCGTCAAACGCAACAGCATCTTCGTCGCGCTTGCCGCGCTGTTCCTCCTTACAGCCTATGCGCTGGCGGTGTCCGCCGGCGCCATTTGGCTCGCTGGCATCTACGGTCCGCTCGCCGCCGTCCTCTTCCTGGCCTTCGGCGCGCTGCTGATCGCAATCATCATGCTGGTGGTGATGTCGATCATCAACGCCCGCGAGGCACGTCGAGCCCGCGATCGCCGAGCGGCGCTGGAATCTCTGGCGACAGTAGGCATCGGCCTCGTCCGCGCCCAGCCGCTGCTCACTGCCGGCGTCCTGGCCGCCATCGTCGCGGCCAATCTGATCGGCTCGAAGCGGGAGGATTGAGTCGGAGGATGGCGATTGTGCTGCCCTTCTCCCCGACGGGGAGAAGGTGGCCCCAAGGGTCGGATGAGTGCCCACACGGCATCATTGTTGCCCTTCGCTTACGCTCCGGATTCGCGGCTTTGCCGCTCACCCCCTCATCTGCCTGCCGGCATCTTCTCCCCGCCGGGGAGAAGGGGGATGTGGCAACGCCCTGCTCCGCCGTCGCAGGTCATCTGCTGCTCCCAGTTGCCGTCGCCCCGTTGAGGCAATTTAGGGACGGGCACAACGAAGAAGCCGGCGCTCCAAAACAGCCGCCAGCCTCCTCTGAACATGACTGTTCTCAGAACGCAAAAGCCTTCGATGTCAGCGGCGCCGAGGTCGCATCCGGGCCGAAATCGGCCTCGCCTGAAATCTGCAGCAGTTCCTGCAGGCGCTGCCGCGCGCGGTTGACGCGGCTCTTGATGGTGCCGACGGCGCAGCCGCAGATTTCCGCCGCCTCCTCGTAGGAAAATCCCGAAGCACCGACGAGGATGATCGCCTCGCGCTGGTCCGGCGGCAGCTGATCGAGCGCCTTCTTGAAATCCTGCAGATCGAGTGCGCCATACTGCGAGGGATGCATGGCCATCGATTCCGTGAACAGCCCGTCGCTGTCCTGCACCTCGCGACCGCTCTTGCGCATCTGGCTGTAGAGTTCGTTACGCAGGATCGTGAAGAGCCAGGCCTTCATATTGGTGCCCATCTCGAAATGGTCCTGCTTGGCCCAGGCCTTCATGATAGTATCCTGGACGAGATCGTCGGCGCGATCGTGCCGTCCGATCAGCGAAATGGCAAAAGCGCGAAGGCTAGGGAGGGCCGCCAGCAATTCCCGCTTGAAGCTGGGTTGCAGTTTCTCTTCCATGCGACGATCCTATTCGGCCATCTTGGCAGAAGCCATCATTTCAGCATGGTCGAGCTTTTCGAGAAGATCGAGAAAACGATCGGGGATCGCCTCTTCTTGTGCCGCGGCATAGAGCGACCGCAGCTTGACGCCGATCTGGTTGTTCGGGTCCAGAATATCGCTTGCCCGCAGCTCCAGCTTCCGCTGATCCGCCGCCTCTTTATTGCGTGTAGTCATCAACTCGTCTTCTCACCGTTATCTGTTGCAAAGGCGTGCAATCAAGAGATCAACCACCGACACCGACCGTTCCACTATCGATATCGCTGATATTTGCCGCGGCATGGATCAAAATGCTACGCCCGCCCTTTCTTGTCGGGTGGAATAATGCGGCGCGACAAAAAAAGTTCCTACCGTTCCGGAACTTTTTTACCAAGGCAGCGTTAACTGGCCATTGAACCTACGACCGGCCTGCATACGGGAGCCTTTAATGACACTTTCTACTCGAATTGCGCCGCACCTTCCTTATCTGCGTCGCTATTCCCGCGCCCTTACCGGCACCCAGACTTCAGGCGACGCTTACGTCGCTGCCGTTCTTGAAGCCATTATAGCCGATTTGTCGATTTTCCCGGATACGGCCAATGACCGGGTCGCGCTTTACAAACTGTTCACGCAACTGTTTGGTTCCACTGCGGTGCAGATTCCGGAGCCGACTTCCCCTTATGCATGGGAACAGCGCGCCACACTCAATCTGTCCAAGGTTTCCCCCGGCGCCCGCCAGGCTTTCCTGCTCGCATCGGTGGAGAATTTCCGCGTTGCAGAAATCGCGGAAATTCTCGAACTCGATGAACAGGATGTCATGCAGTTGCTCGACAAGGCCTCGCAGGAAATCTCCCGTCAGGTCGCAACCGACATCATGATTATCGAGGATGAACCGCTGATCGCCATGGATATAGAGCAGATGGTCGAAAGCCTCGGCCATCGCGTCACCGGCATTGCCCGCACGCACGCCGAAGCCGTCGCGCTCTACAACAAGACGAAGCCGAGCATGGTGCTCGCCGACATCCAGCTTGCCGACGGCAGTTCCGGCATAGACGCGGTCAACGACATCCTCAAGACGTCGAGCGTGCCGGTGATCTTCATCACCGCATTCCCGGAACGGCTTTTGACGGGCGAACGCCCCGAACCCACTTTCCTCGTCACCAAACCGTTCAATCCCGACATGGTCAAAGCCCTGATCAGTCAAGCGCTTTTCTTCAATGAATCGACCAAGGTAGCCGCCTGAGACGCAATTTTCCGGTTCTCGGAACCAAACCGCCGAGACAGGCGTTCCGGTGCTACCGGGGCGCCCCGATGGCTTTAACGGTTTTTGCAGCGCTTTATTCTAGAGTTGGCAGGCGGTTTCTGGCGGGGCGTTCCGTTCAGCGATGCGCCGAGATGTCACAGGGAAAGGCGGCCGAGTGAATACGACTGAACCATTGTCGGGCACGCCTTTCACATTCGAAGGCAAAGCCGCAATGATGGAGCGGGCGCTCGGCAGCGCCGGGATTTCGATCCTCTGCCAGGACGCGCGGCTTTCAATCTTCTACGCCGAAAATCTGCCGCCGCATTTCGCAGCGCTTTTTATGCCCGGCGGCAGTGATTCCGCCCTTTTCGGTGATGTCCATGGACAATATCTGACGGCGCTGAAGCGCAAGGTGCTGGAGACTGGCATTCCCAACAATGCCGAGGTCGAAATCGATGTCGACGGCGAACTGCGTACCTACGAATTGAAGATCCAACGCACTGGCGACCGCGGCACGCTTGGACTTCTGTCCGTGATGACGGAGGTCACTGAAAGCCGGCATCGCGAAAAAGTGCTGAAATCGCTGCTGCGTGAGCTCTCGCACCGCTCGAAGAACCTTCTCGCTATCATTCAGGGCATTGCGACTCAAACAGCGCGCAACACGCTCTCGCTCGACAGCTTCCTCCTCAAGTTCCGCGGCAGGCTGCAATCGCTTTCGAATTCCCAGGACCTCGTCACGGATTCGAGCTGGCGGGGCGCCTATCTCTTCGAACTCGCTGAAAAACAGTTCGCTCCCTACTGGCCGGAGACATCAGGCTCCATGCCGATCTACGGCATCAATGCCCATCTGACGCCGAATGCCGCCGTGCATCTCGGCCTCGCCCTCCACGAGCTCATTGTCAACTCCGCTTCCTACGGGGCAATATCAGGCGGCGCCGCCTCAATCACGTTGAACTGCCGTGAAGCGATGATCAACGACAGGAAGGCGATCGAGATCGCCTGGGCCGAAGTGCTGCAGGATCAGTCTGAAGTCCACGAATTCAGCGACAACAGCTTCGGCCGCACCGTGCTGGAGCGTGTCGTGCCCTCGTCGGTCAACGGCAAGGCGGAATTGAACCTCGTGCCCGGCCGCATCGAATATCGGCTGACTATTCCGGAAACCGAATTCGAGATCTTCAAGCGAGTGTGAAGCGCGACACGGAAAAACAGCCGGTGCGAGGGCGGCGCACCGGCTGTCTTCACTCACCGGGAGGGGACCGTGAGTACGTCCGGATAGTGGGTTGGGGGCGCGCATGTTGGGTCGATGCGATCACCATCCGGATACCGCAATAACGGCGAAGTTTAAGTTTGGTTCCCTGCCATTCGAAAAAAATCGGGTTTTTTTAATCTTTTTTCCGATGCCCTTCCCTCGCCGCACGCTCAGATAAATCATCAGTCCAGACTGAAGAAATTGGTCTTTAAAAAACAGTTATTTACCGGCACCTCTTCCAGGAGGATCCGTCAAAATTTTACCGTTTGATAAATTTTTAAACCTGGGTTACCCTTTCCCTCACAGGCCGTTTACCAATAATGAGGGAACTTCAATGGAACGACTGGAAACTGGGATTCATGCCGGCCGGCTTTCGCCCGCCGAGTATGAGGCTAATTTTTCCGACCTGCATCCGCGCCTTGACAATCACGAGGCGCTGGTCGCCGCCGACCGCTGTTATTTCTGTTATGACGCGCCGTGCGTGACGGCCTGTCCCACCTCGATCGACATTCCGCTTTTCATCCGCCAGATTTCGACCGGCAATCCGCTGGGTTCGGCCAAGACGATCTTCGACCAGAACATCCTCGGCGGCATGTGCGCCCGCGTCTGTCCCACCGAAGAGCTCTGCGAACAGGCCTGCGTGCGTAACACGGCCGAGGAACGGCCCGTCGAGATCGGCCGCCTGCAGCGTTATGCGACCGATGCCGCCATGCAGGTCGGCAAACAGTTCTATGTCAGGGCCGAAGCGTCGGGAAAGAGGATCGCTGTCGTCGGCGCCGGCCCGGCAGGCCTTGCCGCCGCCCATCGCCTGGCGGTGAAGGGTCATTCCGTCACGATTTACGACGCCAGGGAAAAATCCGGCGGCCTCAACGAATATGGCATTGCCACCTATAAGACAGTCGACGAGTTCGCCCAGCAGGAGGTCGATTACATCCTTTCGATCGGCGGCATCGACGTGCGCCATAGCGCCCTTCTCGGCCGCGACTTTTCGCTTGCCGATCTGCAGGCGCAATATGACGCCGTCTTCCTCGGCATCGGCCTTGCCGGCGTCAATGCGCTGCGGATCGAGGGCGAAAACCTAGCCGGCGTCGAGGACGCCGTGGATTTCATCGCAGCGCTCCGCCAGGCTGAAGACAAAAGCAAAATCGCGATCGGCCGCCGGGTCGTCGTGCTCGGCGGCGGTATGACGGCGATCGACGCGGCCGTACAGGCAAAGCTGCTTGGCGCCGAAGAGGTGACCATCTGTTACCGCCGCGGCAAGGAGCACATGAACGCCTCCGAATACGAGCAGGATCTTGCCAGCTCGAAGGGCGTCATCATCCGCCACTGGTTGGCGCCGAAATCGATCCTGTCGCAGGACGGCAAAGTTGCCGCGATCGAAGTGGAATACACCAAGATCGTCGAGGGCCGCCTCGTCGGCACCGGCGAGACCGGCGTGATTGCCGCCGACCAGATCTTCAAAGCGATCGGCCAGACCTTTGATGCCGGGGGCCTTGGTTCGCCGCGCATGGAGTCCGGCCGCATCGCGGTCGACGTCGAAGGCCGCACCTCGCTCGACGGCGTCTGGGCCGGCGGCGACTGCGTCCTCGGCGGCGAGGACCTCACGGTTTCCGCCGTCGCCCATGGCCGCGACGCGGCTGAATCCATCCATCGCGCCCTCTCCGCAACAGCCGCTCCGGCTGTCGCGGTTGCTTGAAGGGGAGAATGAACAATGGCTGATCTTCGCAACAATTTTGTCGGCATCAAATCCCCGAACCCGTTCTGGCTGGCATCCGCGCCGCCGACCGACAAAGCCTATAACGTCGAGCGCGCCTTCAAGGCCGGCTGGGGCGGCGTGGTCTGGAAGACGCTCGGCGAGGAAGGCCCGCCCGTCGTCAACGTCAACGGTCCGCGCTACGGCGCGATTTTCGGCGCCGACCGCCGCCTGCTAGGCCTCAACAATATCGAGCTCATCACCGATCGCGACCTCTATACAAACCTGCGTGAAATGAAGCAGGTGAAGATGAACTGGCCGGATCGGGCGCTGATCGCCTCGATCATGGTGCCCTGCGAGGAACAGGCCTGGAAGTCGATCCTGCCTCTGGTCGAGGAGACCGGCGCCGACGGCATCGAACTCAATTTCGGCTGTCCGCACGGCATGTCGGAGCGCGGCATGGGCTCCGCCGTCGGCCAGGTCCCGGAATATATCGAAATGGTCGTGCGCTGGTGCAAGCAGTACACCCGCATGCCCGTCATCACAAAGCTGACGCCCAACATCACTGACATCCGCCGCCCCGCCCGCGCCGCCAAAGCCGGCGGCACCGATGCCGTCTCGCTGATCAATACGATCAATTCGATCGTGTCGGTCGATCTCGACAACTTCGCTCCCAACCCGACGGTCGGCGGCAAGGGCAGCCATGGCGGCTATTGCGGCCCGGCGGTCAAGCCGATCGCTCTCAACATGGTCGCCGAGATCGCACGCGATCCCGAAACCTACGGCATGCCCATCTCCGGCATCGGCGGCATCACCACCTGGCGGGACGCGGCCGAATTCCTGGTTCTCGGCGCCGGCAACGTTCAGGTCTGCACGGCGGCGATGACCTATGGCTTCAAGATCGTGCAGGAGATGATAACGGGTCTCTCCGACTGGATGGACGAAAAGGGCCATCGCAATCTCGACGACATCACCGGCCGCGCAGTGCCCAACGTCACCGACTGGCAGTATCTGAACCTCAACTACGTCGCCAAGGCGAAGATCGACCAGGATGCCTGCATCAAATGCGGCCGCTGCCACATCGCCTGCGAAGACACCTCGCACCAGGCAATCACCAACGTCGTTAACGGGCTACGCCATTTCGAGGTGATCGAAGAGGAATGCGTCGGCTGCAATCTCTGCGTCAACGTCTGCCCGGTCGAGAACTGCATCACCATGGAACCGCTTGCCGCCGGCACCATCGACAAGCGCACCGGCCGCGTCGTCGATCCGAACTATGCCAACTGGACGACCCACCCGAATAATCCGATGGCCCGCCAGGCGGCGGAGTGACGGCTTCGCAACGCCGCGGACCAGCGCGTCCGCGGCGTAACGCTAGATTGCAAATCCGGATTTCCGGCTTGATGGACGACCCTGAAGCGGGAACATCATGAGGCTGCCGAAGTTAGCGCAGGCGATCTCCGCGAGAGAGCCATGCACGACCACTCAAGCAGCGAAAAATCGAGACCGGCACCCCCCCGTTGGAGCCGACGCCTCCCGATCGGAGCGGAGGTTGATGCCGGCGGCGTTTCGTTCCGGCTATGGGCCCCTGCCAGGGAACGCTGTTTCCTCGTCATCGAGGAAAATTCCGGATATGAGATGACGGCGGAGGAAGGCGGCTACTTCTGCCTCTATCTGCCCGGTCTGGCTGCAGGGACGCGATACCGGTTTCACTTTGAGGACGCAGGTGATCTTCTTGCCGATCCTGCCTCGCGTTTTCAGCCGGAGGGTCCATCGGGGCCATCAGTCGTCGTGGATCCGACGCGGTATCAGTGGCGCGATCACCATTGGCAAGGAATGTCCCCCTTCGGAGCCGCTCTCTATGAGATGCACGTCGGCACCTTCACAAGGGAGGGGACCTTTGCGGCGGCCAGGGAAAAGCTGGCAAGACTCCGGTCGATTGGCATCAACTGCCTGGAAGTCATGCCGATCAACGAATTTGAAGGCGAGTTCGGCTGGGGTTACGACGGCACGTTGCTCTATGCTCCGACCCGACTCTATGGACCACCGGATGATGTGCGCGCCTTTGTCGACGAAGCCCACCGGATCGGCATTGGGGTGATCCTCGACGTCGTCTACAATCACTTCGGTAAAGGTGAGCGTTTTTGCGAATTCACACCAGACTATTTCACGGAGCGTTATTCGAACGAGTGGGGCAAGTCGATCAACTTCGATGGACCGAACAGCCGTGGCGTTCGCGAGTATGTCGCAAAGAACGCGGCTTATTGGATCGACGAATTTCATTTTGATGGACTGCGCATCGATGCAACACAGGCCTTATTCGACTCAAGCCGCGAACACATCGTCACGGTTATCGCCAGGGAAGCTCGCGCAGCAGCGAGACAGCGTCAAATCTATCTCGTCAGCGAAAATGAGCCGCAACAAACCAGTATGGTGCGGCCGGCTGAGGTGGGAGGGCATGGGCTGGACGCCTTGTGGAATGAGGATTTCCACCGCTCCGCGACAGTGGCGCTGACGGGCCGCAACGAAGCCTATTTTCATGATTATTGTGGTACCGCTCAGGAGCTCGTTTCCGCCGCCAAATATGGCTGCCTGTTTCAGGGACAAAGATATGATTGGCAGGACAAACCACGGGGCACTGCGGGGCTCGACCTCAAGCCGTGGAATTTCGTACACTTTCTCCAAAACCACGATCAAGTCGCTAACTCCGGCACAGGAGCGAGGATCGGCCACATAACATCGCCGGCTCGCCTTCGAGCCCTGACGGCGCTCCAGCTGCTGGGGCCGCAGACGCCCATGCTCTTTCAGGGGCAGGAGTTTGGTTCCTCTTCCCCGTTCTATTATTTCGCTGATCACACAGGAGAAATCGCCGACATCGTACGGCAGGGACGGCGCGATTTTATCAGTCAATTCCCGAACCTTCGGGATGAAGAACTCATCAGACACATGGCGGATCCATGTGCTCGCGAGACGTTCGACAAGGTGAAGCTTGATTGGGCCGAATGGGAGAGGAACGCGGCAGTCGTTCAGCTTCATCGCGACCTGCTGAATCTGCGTCAGACAGAAAAGGCATTTTCCCGCCAAGCCTGCGCCCGTGACGGGCAATTGGACGGCAGTATCTTGTCCAGCGCCTCCAGCACCGCCTTCCTCCTCAGATTCTTCGCGGAAAAACCGTCTGAGGAGAGACTATTGCTGATCAACTTCGGCAATGATCTCGTGATCGACAGTCTGCCGGACCCGCTTTTTGCTTCACCAAGAGGTCACCAATGGCATCTCTGGTGGTCGAGTGAAGATGCCGCCTACGGTGGCAGCGGACGCCGCCCCTATGACTTTCAGAAGCGTTGGGTGTTGAACGGGGATATCGCCCTGGTTCTCGCCCCCGTAAAAGTCGACAACCGGCAAAACGCCTCGGCAGTGCCGATGGAGGAATGGCAGGCCGGCATTTTGCGAGCCGGAGACTCCTGGTAGCTAACGGCAGGCACCCGGGCTTCGGCGTTCCAGCAGACGTTCGAGGAACTGAGCGAGGGAGTGGCCTGAATTCTCGCCCTCGCCACTGAGGACGGTAACACCCCACCTCTTTAGAACATGCACCTGGACTTCGGTTGGCTCGTGCATGAAGAGAAAAAGTGGTGGCCGGTGTCGGTCCAGTCCTGTCCCCCGCCATGTTGACCACAAGTGATGCAGCAAAAAGCGAATATTCAGATCGGACATGCTGTAGCCGATGAACAGCAACGTCGAGGCGAAGGCATCGCTCCTGAATTTAATATCCAAGGGAGCGTCGAATGACAGGCGGTCGAAATAATCCGACTCGGTCAGCACCAGCGTGTCGGGATCGGAGAAATCACCGTGGTATTTGACGATCTGCGTTTTGCCGGCTGGCGCGGCCGCCATGTCTTTCGCACTTGTGATCCGGGTGAACGGCCGCTCGAATGTCTCATAGGACATTTCGAGATTTGCATCATAATTTGTGGTGTAAACGAGAGGAAAGTCCAGTTCCACGATGAGCCGATGCAACTCGGAACTCCTCAGTTGCTCCGGCGAAATCTGCCACTCGCGCTTCATCCATGCGACCAACTGAGACAATGACCCGTGCTTCAGCCGGTAATATTCGGCGATTTCCTGATAGGTGGTGCCGTGCTCGGCGGCGAACGACGACGGCAGGCCGAGATCCACCAACATGTGGTCGATGAGGCAGGTCCACGACGGCAAGCCGACATTCATCGATATGCCTGCCCCAACGAACAAGATGGCCTGCCGGCGTTCAAGCGCACCGGCGATCGCCATTATCTGTTCATCGTGTGGCACGAATCCTCCTGACTGCCATAGATCGAACGTCGTCTGGAGGGACTTGTTTCCGTTCACTAGCGTACCTCCGTGAGGTGCCCAAGCGGCCGGCTGCAAGGATGCAACCGAACCGGCAGCTCCGTGGGCCAGCTGGGCCTGCCTAAGTGGCGTCGCCGGTCCTCTGGGGGCCCCTGCGCGTCTCCAACTCGTGGGCGTAGGGTCCCGCATGTCCACCGGTTCTCATGAAGTGCTTATCGATCTCGGCGATAATCGCTTCAGCTTTTTCTCCGGCATTTAATCTGATCAGAGCGTCCAGTTTCGCTTCGGTGCGATCATCGTTTTCCTTCGAAGACGGAGAGCCGATATAGAGAAAGTAGGCAAGACCGACGACCTGCCAGAGCAACTGCAAGAATTCGGACTGCCAGTTTTCAAAGGTGTCTCGGCTCATCTCCATCAGGTAGGCATTGATATCAGGGGCTTGACCGTGGCTCTGTTGCTCGCCGACAAAGGCAAACCAGCCAAATAACCAATGGCCGGCGAGCGAAAATAGAAAGAAGCCGACTGTGATCCAGGCGTAGGCGTATTTCTTGAACATGATACCTCCTTTAGGCAGGCGACCGGTGGGCGGCGCGCGCATGACCAGCCGCACTTTTTGAAGTCCTCATCAGCTGATACCTGGCCTGCCCTCAAAGTCCGCTCGGATCGAGAGATCGCCTGCAGCAATCGGCGCGCCGATGCTGAAAGCGGGCACGACCTCGTGTCCAAAGGTTTTGATGAACTCGCGCTGGTTGCGCCCGACATTGTGGATATAAATCTCTTCAAATCCCATCGCGATATCGGCCTTCAGCCACTCGACGTGCTGTTGCGGATCGGCCGAGATGCGCACATGCTCATCCATGTCTTCGGGCCGCACCTTCAGGCACGCCTCGTCGAACTCCTCCGGCAAACGAAGCGTTTCCGAGATCGCGGCCGAAATCGCGTTGCTCCGCCATTGGTCGAAAGCGTTTGCCCTGGCTTCGCCTTCGGAGTCGGCATAGGACACATGCGCCTGTAAATAGAGCGGCTTGTCCTTCCCGCCGCCACGGCGGAAGGCATCGACGACTTCGCCGAGCTTGTCGGGCGGCTGGTTGATGGTGATAAGCGCATCCGCCCATTCTCCCGCCCACCCGGCCGTTTCGGGCGAAAGAGCACCGGCGACAATGCGGGGAAGCCTGTTCGACAGGGTATGGACCCGCGCCTGATCGACTTTGATCGGCGCTGACCGACTGACAAGCTTCCCCGACCATAAGTCCCGTATGATCTCGACCGCCGCTCGCAGTCGTTCATTTCTTTCTGCCTTGGAAGGCCAGCGTTCACCCATGACGTGTTCATTCATGGCTTGCCCGCTGCCGACCGCGATCCACGGCAACCGTCCGGAAAACATCTCTGCGATCGTCGCGCCGGCCTGTGCAGTAATCGCCGGATGATAACGCCAGCCCATAGGGACGGTTATGATACCGAAGGGAATAGACCGCGTCGCCTGGAGGGCCGCCCCTAACCAGGCCCAAGCAAAGCCTGACTGACCCTGCCTCTCGCTCCATGGCGTCAGATGATCGGACGACATCACGGCGCCGAAACCTGCAGCTTCCGCCGCCTGCACATATCCAAGGAGCTCACTTGGCGAAAATTGTTCATGGGATGCGTGATAACCGATGAGCGTCATGATCCGTTTCCTTCCGAAACAAACCAATGGTCGGCATAGGGCTCGAGCTCCGGGCGTGGTTGGAGGATACCTTCGAACTCCACATCGCCGATGAGATCTCTGAACTTCCTGGGCTGCATGCCGCTAAAATCGATTTCCGTCTTGTAGGAAAACGGTCCGTCGGCGACGATCGGCTGACACAGTTTTCCGACATTCGCACTGCAGAACCCCGCCTTCCTCTCCGACCACCATTGCATCGGCACCCGCACTGCTGGTCGCGGTGCTTGCCTACGACGGGTTCTGTACCTTCGAATATGGAATAGCCTATGCATACCAGCTGCTGCTTCGGTTCGGCACCGCGACGGTCTCCCGATAATCTCTGTTGCCACACCTTCTAACGGTTCCGGAGGGAGGGGGTTCCTTGAGCCGCGCCACGGCTACGAACGGGAAGTTGGGATGAAGTCCGGCCTGATGGAACCCACGCGCACCACCGGTGTTCTCCCAAGATCCCACCGGCGAATACTGCACATGTTTTCCCGTCGCCAGCCGGACCTCAATTGGGACAACGAGAAGGTCCGGGCGGAAATCTATGACATGATGAACTGGTGGCTCGAGCGCGGCATTGCAGGCTTCCGCATGGATGTCATCGACTATATCGGCAAGCAAGTGGATCAGGAGCTCGTCAAGGACGGACCACATTTGCACGATTATCTGCGGGAGATGAATGCCAAGACCTTTGGCAGCCGCGATATCCTGACGGTCGGCGAAGCCTGGAGCGCCACACCCGGCGCAGCGCTCCTCTATTCCGGGGCGTGAACGCCGGGAACTGTCGATGATCTTCCAGTTCGAGCACGTCACCCAGCAATGGGACGCGGTTTATGGGAAATGGCGCCCGAAGCCGTTCGACCTTGTAAACCTCAAGACCGTCCTCAGCAAATGGCAGCTTGCTCTATCCGAAGATGGGTGGAATTCGCTCTTCTGGGGCAATCATGATCTTCCGCGCGCAGTCTCGCGCTACGGCAATGTCACTGGCTATCACGTTGAGTCGGCGAAGATGCTGCGACCGCGTTGCATCTCCTGAAGGGCACGCCTTTCGTCTATCAGGGCGAGGAGATCGGCATGACGAACGTTCCCTTCACCTCCATCGAACAGTATCGCGATATCGAAACTATTAACGTGCACAGGCTGCACGTGGAGGCCGGCCTTTCACCGGAGGAATTCATCCGCGGAGCAAACGAGAACGGCCGCGATAACGCCCGCACGCCGATGCAATGGAGTGCTGCCCCCTATGGCGGTTTTTCCACAGGCGTCCCCTGGATCGAGGTCAATCCCAATTATCCTAAGGTCAACGCCGAAGCGGCCATCAAGGACGAGAAGTCGATCTGGAATCATTATCGCAAGCTGATCGCTCTCCGGAAAACCCACCCTGTTATCGTTTATGGCGAGTACCGGTCCTGGCTCGACCAGCACCCCGATGTCTTCGTTTATACCCGCACGCTCGACAGGAGCTGGATCATAGTGGTCGCCAACTTCACACCCAGGGACATTACGCTGAGTTTGCCGACGGAGCTCGCTATCAACGGAGAATGCCTCATCTGCAATTATGAACCAGTGCACATGATCGGCGAAACTGTTGAGCTCAAGCCATACGAAACCTTCGCGATAGAATGTAAGTGAAGCTCTCGAGCCAGTGCGCGCTTTGCCAACCGACGGAGTGACGGTTTTCGGCGATCTCGAACTCTTTGAAAAGTTGCACCCTATGTTGGCATCACGCGATCAGCCGCCGAATGACTTCCGATAGGCATGCGGGCTCGTGCCCAGCCGCTTGCGGAAGTGGTGCCGCATCGTCGCCAGCGTGCCGAAGCCGCTTGATATCGCGATATCGTCGAGCGATACGGCAAGTTCTCTTTCGAGAAGGTCGCGCGCATGGCGCAGCCGCTCCTTCAGCAGCCATTCGCCGACGCTGAGACCCGTCGTCGCTTCGAAGCGGCGCTGGAAAGTGCGTATGCTCATGCCGGCCCTTTTGGCGAGCAGGCTGATCGGCTGCTCCTCGGCAAGGCTTGCGCGCATCCAGTCGATCAGCGGGCTGAGGCGTATGCCCTCGCGTTCCTCCGGAACCGGCGCGCCGATGAACTGCGCCTGCCCGCCTTCGCGGTGCGGCGGCACCACGAGGCGGCGGGCGACGCTGTTTGCCGCCTCTGAGCCGAAATCGCCGCGAACCACATGCAGGCAGAGATCGATGCCTGCGGCGCTGCCGGCCGCTGTCAGCAGGCTGCCCTCATCTATGTAGAGTACATCCGCGTCGAGCGTGATGTCGGGATAGCGCGCCGCGATCGAGTTGACATAGCGCCAATGTGTTGTCGCCCTGCGGTTGGCAAGCAGTCCGGCGCCGGCAAGGACTGCAACGCCGGAACAGAGCGACATGATGCGCGCGCCGCGCTGATGCGCTGCCTTGAGAGCGGCGGCAAGCGGTTCCGGCACCGGCGCATCGATCGACCGCCAGCCGGGCACGACGATCAGGTCCGCCGCGTCGAGTACTTCCAGCCCCCTGTCGACCGCGACCGTCAATCCGCCGGCGGCGCGAAGCGGCCCCAGCTCGATGCCGCAGACGGAGAAGCGATACCACCCCTCGCCCATCTCAGGACGCGGCAGGCCGAAGACCTCATAAGCTATCCCGAATTCAAAGGTGCAGAGCCCGTCATAGGCAAGCACCGCGACCAGCGGTCCGTTCGTCTTCGGAGATATGTTTGGCATGATCTTTACGCTGTCAGTCATGATGGCCAATTTCGCCAAGCTTTAACATCGGCGATATCAGGGGGCAATCCAGCACGAAAGGAAAGACCGATGCCAAGCGCCGTCTCCGAAATCCCCGCCGCCGAGCCTGACCTCGCCGCCGCCCATTATGCCGCTAAGCTCGCCTTCGAGACCGATTGTTCGGATGTCCGCGCCGCTTTCGCAGCTGGTAAGGTCGATTTCGTTCTTCTCGACGTGCGCTCGCCGGCACTGTTTGCGCAGTCCCATGTGCCGAGCGCGATTAACCTGCCGCACGGCAAGATGACCGCACATCGCATGTCGGAATGGGCAAGAAACACGCTCTTCGTCCTCTATTGCGCTGGTCCTCATTGCAACGGCGCCGACAAGGCGGCCTTTCGCCTTGCCAAGCTCGGCCTCAGAGCCAAGCTGATGATCGGCGGCATGACCGGCTGGGCCGATGAGGGTTTTGCCTTCGAAACCGAAACCATCGCTGCCGAATAACAGAAGGCTCCCCTCCACGATGCGCAGGGAGCCTCATGTCTCAAAACTCAATGACGATCTTGCCGAAGGGGCCTCGATAGAGATGATCGAGCGCCTGCGGCAGCTCTTCGAAGCCATAACGCCTGTCGATAACAGGCTTCAGCCCGGTCTGGTCGACGGCGCGCACCAGATCCTCCAGTGCCCTGCGGTGACCGACCGTAATTCCCTGCAGGACGGGCGCCTTGAGAAGCAGTGGCGCCACCGGCGCCGAGATCTCAAAACCCTCGAGGACGCCGATCACCGAAATGCGGCCGTTAATCGCCACAGCCTTCAGCGCTTGGCCGAGATGTGGTCCGCCGACGATTTCGAGGACGTGGTCGGCGCCGTAATCGCCGGTCAGTTGATGGAACTGCGCCACCCAGTCGCCCTCGTGCCGGTTGATCGGATGATCGGCGCCGAGCGCCAGCGCCCGGTCGAGCTTTTCGCTACTGCCTGACGTGATGAAGACCTCGGCGCCATGCGCCTTGGCGATCTGCAGGCCGAAGAGCGCGACGCCGCCGGTTCCCTGCACCAGCACCTTGTCGCCAGCCTTGAGCTTGCCGCATTCGATCAGCGCGAACCATGCCGTCAGTCCGGCGCAGGGCAGCGTGCTCGCTTCAGCGGCATCGAGAGTTTTCGGCGCATGCGTGAACCATTCCTCTGAAAACACGGTGTGTTCGGTCAGCACGCCCGGATGGAAGCCGCCGCGCGTCTGGTAGGGTAGATTACGCGCGTTGCCCGGGCCGCGTCCATCGATCCAATCCGGGGAAAAGGTGGAGATAACTCGATCTCCGGGTTTGAAGCGTGTGACATCCGGCCCGACGGCCTCAACCACGCCTGCCATGTCCGAGGCCGGGACAAAGGGAAACTGCAGCGGCAGTCCCATGCCGCTTTCGAGCACAAGCCTGTCGCGGAAATTGAGGGAGACCGCCTGCGACCGCACCCGGATCATCCTGCCAGACACGTCGGGAATTCTCGCTTCACCGATCTTCAGATTGGCCTCCGGCCCAACGGCATCGGTTTGCCACTGCTTTGTCGTCTGCATCTCCTGCTCCTTCTCGATTGGAGGAGCAGCAGGTATATCGTTGAATATTCATCGCCTGTTGCGATATTATGTCGTCGAACTGGCGCCATAAAGGAAACAAAGATGGAGCAATTGAAGGGGATTTCGATCTTCGTCCAGACGGTCGAAGCCGGCGGTTTCTCCGCCGCCGCCGAACGGCTTCACCTCACCCGCTCGGCAGTCAGCAAGACGATCGCAAGGCTCGAACAGCGACTCGACGTCCGGCTCTTCAACCGCACGACCCGGACCCAGAGCCTGACCGACGAGGGCCGGTTCTTCTATGAGCGCTGCCTGAAAGCCATCGAGGAAATCCGGATCGGCGAGGCCCAACTTGAATCGGGCAGGCGCGAGGTCCGCGGCAGGCTGAGGGTATCGATGCCGGCGCTGTTTGGACGTCATTGCGCCGCTCCGATCCTGACCCGCCTGCTCGACGACCACCCCGATCTCGAATTGGACTTATCCTTCAGCGATCGGGTCGTCGATCTCCTGGAGGACGGCTTCGACCTTGCCGTCCGCAACGGTCCGCTGAAGGACAATCCCGACCTGATGGCGCGAACGATCGCCCGGCAGTCCATGACGGTCTGCGCCTCGCCCGCTTATCTCGAAAACTATGGCGTGCCGCAAACGCTCGACGATCTCGCCCGCCATCATGGTATCGTCTATCGCAGGGGTGATAATGACAAGGCCTGGACCTTCCCGGCTCCGTCCGGCCCCGCACGCGAAGTTCTGCCGAAATCTCGGTTGCGGCTCGATGATCTCGCCTCGATCGCAGACGCCGCGGTTGAAGGCCGCGGGCTTGCCTGGCTGACCTGCTGGCTGGTGCGGGACAAGGTCCTCTCAGGTGAACTCGTGCGGGTTCTGACTGAAACGCCATCCACCATATTTGAAGCCTATGCCGTCTGGCCGCGATCGCCGGTGATGCTGCCGAAAGTGCGTCTTGCCATCGATAGGCTGGCCGCGGAATTGCCGGCGGTCATGAGCTGAAAAAGGCATCTTCTCAGGAAATCGAGCTGTTAGCCACCCTCCGGCCGCAGCCCGCCAATAAAGAGTTGCTCCAGAAACCGCGCGGCATCCTCGAAGCGCCCTTCGCCGGAATGTTCCTGCCCCAGCACCGCGCGCACCTGGACGTCGAAATCCGCATAGTGCTGGGTCGTCGACCAGATCGAGAAGATCAGGTGGTAGGGATCGCATTCAACGATCTTGCCTGATTTCGTCCAGGCGCGGATGACCTCCGCCTTCTCGTCTACCAGTTGCTTCAGCGGCCCCTTCAATTCGTCCTCGATATGCGGTGCGCCCTGCAGCACCTCATTGGCGAACAGCCGGCTCTCGCGCGGAAAATCGCGCGCCATCTCCAGCTTGCGCCTGATGTAGCTGCGGATTTCTTCTTCCGGATTGCCCTCGGCGTCGAAGGCCCGCAGCGGCTCCAGCCAGGTATAGAGGACCCGGTCGATCAGCGCCCGGTGCATCGCTTCCTTGGTGCGGAAATAATAAAGCAGATTGGGTTTCGACATGCCCGCGACTTCGGCGATCTGGTCGATCGTCGAACCGCGAAAGCCGCGTGCCGAAAACACGTCGAGCGCCGCCTCCAGAATCTGCTCTTCCTTCTCCTCCTGGATTCGCGTTCGCCTCTGGGTCTTCGCTGCTCTCGGAATAGCCATCGGCTATTGTTTCCCCTTGATATTCAACTTCTTCCCTCAAGTTTCGGCAGAGGCGACCCCTGGCGCTTTCTTGAGCAACTGCCCGCATTTTTATCGGCAAATTTCGTGATTTTCGTCTTGAGCCCCGCGGTGGAAGTTGTAATGTTTACCAATCGGTCAAATATCCGCCAGATGAAAAACAAAGGCAACTGGCGATTTTCCGGCGCTCGACAAAACCAACAACAGGCGCGGGAAAGGACCACGGGAACAGGCGGGCATGCCCCTTGCATGACTGCCGCAAACAGGTGAGGGCTTGAAGAATGGTGGCAGCACCAGGCGAGAACATGCGCATCAATGGCGACCGTCTCTGGGACAGTCTCATGGAGATGGCGAAGATCGGCCCCGGAATCGCCGGCGGCAACAACCGTCAGACGCTGACGGATTCGGATGCCGAGGGCCGCAGCCTTTTCAAGACATGGTGCGACGAGGCGGGCCTGACCATGGGTGTCGACCGCATGGGCACGATGTTCGCCACCCGCCCCGGCACTGATCCCGACGCCCTGCCGGTCTATGTCGGCTCTCATCTCGACACCCAACCAACCGGCGGCAAATATGATGGCGTGCTTGGCGTGCTCTCGGCCCTCGAAATCGTGCGCACGATGAACGACCTCGGCATCAAGACGAAGCACCCCATCGTCGTCACCAACTGGACGAACGAGGAAGGCGCACGCTTCGCCCCTGCCATGCTGGCGTCGGGCGTCTTTGCCGGCGTGCACAGCCTGGACTTCGCATATAACCGCAGGGATCCAGAGGGCAATCTGTTTGGCGACGAGTTGAAGCGCATCGGCTGGGTCGGCGACGAAGAGGTCGGCGCCCGAAAGATGCACGCCTATTTCGAATATCATATCGAGCAAGGCCCCATCCTTGAAGCAGAGGACAAACAGATCGGCGTCGTCACCCACTGTCAGGGCCTGTGGTGGCTGGAATTCACGTTAACCGGCAAGGAGGCCCATACCGGCTCGACGCCGATGAACATGCGCGTCAATGCCGGCCTCGCCATGTCGCGCATCCTGGAAATGGTACAGGGCGTTGCGATGAGCGAGCAGCCGGGCGCCGTCGGCGGCGTCGGCCAAGTCTTCTTCTCGCCGAATTCCCGCAACGTGCTGCCGGGCAAAGTGGTCTTCACTGTCGACATCCGCTCGCCCGACAAGGCCAAGCTCGATCGCATGCGGGCAAAGATCGAGGGTGAGGCGCCTGGCATCTGCGACGCGCTCGGCGTCGGCTGTTCCATCGAGGCGATCGGCCATTTCGCACCGGTCACCTTCGACGAAAAGCTCGTCACCTCGGTTCGCTCCGCCGCCGAACGGCTCGGTTACAGCCACATGAACATTATCTCCGGCGCCGGCCACGACGCTTGCTGGGCCGCCAAGGTCGCGCCTGCCACGATGGTCATGTGCCCCTGCGTCGGCGGGCTCAGCCATAACGAGGCGGAAGAAATTTCCAAGGAATGGGCGACAGCCGGAGCCGACGTGCTGTTCCATGCGGTGGTCGAGACGGCGGAGATCGTGGTGTGATGTCTGCTGCGGAACCCGGAGCCCCCTCATCCGACCCTTTGGGCCACCTTCTCCCCGCTGGGGAGAAGGGAATGGCGAACGTCGCGGCTTCTCCCTTCTCCCCTCGGGGAGAAGGTGCCCGAAGGGCGGATGAGGGGGCTCCGGGCGCGACCAAAATTATCAAACAGGATATCCGCAAACATCGCCCAGTCAAAACAGCACAAGCTCGACAGCTTCGTCAAAACGAAACCGAAGAAGAATACCATCTCTGGAGCGACCTGCGCGCCCGCCGCTTGAACTGTTATAAATTTGCACGGCAAGTCCCGCTTGGGCCATTCATTGTCGATTTCCTCTGTCGCGAAAAACGATTGATCGTCGAAGTCGATGGCTTCCAGCATGCCGAAAACGTCAGCGATCAACGCCGAACCGAATGGCTTAATGCAAATGGCTATTCTGTCCTGCGCTTCTGGAATCAGGAAGTCTCTCGCGAAAGACGCTCCGTACTCGAAACAATCCTGGCAGCATTGGAAGGCCGGCTTGAAGCCAGCGAGGAAACGCTCAGCTTCTATTCACCAGGCGAATCCAAAGAAAAGAATAGGGAACAATCATGACCACAGTCATCAAGAACGGCACCATCGTCACGGCCGACCTCACCTACAAGGCTGATGTCAAGATAGACGGCGGCAAGATCGTCGAAATCGGTCCGAACCTCTCGGGCGACGAAACGCTCGACGCCTCCGGCTGTTTTGTCATGCCGGGCGGCATCGACCCGCACACTCATCTCGAAATGCCCTTCATGGGCACCTATTCCTCCGATGATTTCGAGAGCGGCACGCGCGCGGCGCTTTCCGGCGGCACGACCATGGTGGTCGATTTCGCCCTTCCCGCCCCCGGCCAGTCGCTGCTGGAGGCGCTGACCATGTGGGATAACAAATCGACCCGCGCCAATTGCGACTATTCCTTCCACATGGCGGTCACCTGGTGGAGCGAGCAGGTCTTCAAGGAGATGGAGACCATCGTCCGCGACAAGGGCATCAACACCTTCAAGCACTTCATGGCCTATAAGGGTGCGCTGATGGTCGATGACGACGAGATGTTCGCCTCGTTCCAGCGCTGCGCCGAGCTCGGCGCGCTGCCGCTGGTGCATGCCGAAAACGGCGATGTCGTCGCCTCGATGTCGGCAAAGCTGCTCGCCGAGGGCAATAACGGCCCCGAGGCGCATGCCTATTCCCGGCCGGCTGAAGTCGAGGGTGAGGCCACCAATCGCGCCATCATGATCGCCGACATGGCCGGCTGCCCTGTTTACATCGTCCACACCTCCTGCGAGCAGGCGCATGAAGCGATCCGCCGGGCCCGCGCCAAGGGCATGCGCGTCTATGGCGAACCGCTGATCCAGCACCTGACGCTCGACGAGAGCGAATATTCCAATCCCGACTGGGATCACGCCGCTCGTCGCGTCATGTCGCCGCCCTTCCGCAGCAAGCAGCATCAGGATAGCCTCTGGGCGGGGCTCGCCTCCGGTTCGCTGCAGGTGGTCGCGACCGACCATTGCGCCTTCACCACGGCGCAGAAACGTTTCGGCGTCGGCGACTTCACCAAGATCCCGAATGGCACAGGCGGCCTGGAAGACCGCATGCCGATGCTCTGGACACACGGTGTCAACACCGGCCGACTGACGATGAACGAGTTCGTCGCCGTCACCTCGACGAACATCGCCAAGATTCTCAACATCTATCCGAAGAAGGGCGCGATCCTCGTCGGCGCCGATGCCGATATCGTCGTCTGGGACCCGAACCGTTCGAAGGTCATCTCGTCCAAGACCCAGCAGTCGGCGATCGACTACAACGTCTTCGAGGGCAAGGAAGTGACTGGCCTGCCGCGCTACACGCTGACGCGCGGCGTCGTCGCGATCGAGGAAAGCACGATCAAGACCCGCGAGGGCCACGGCGAGTTCGTCAGGCGCGAACCGGTGACGGCAGTCAGCAAGGCGCTGTCCACCTGGAAGGAGATCACCTCTCCGCGCAAAGTGGAACGCAGTGGCATCCCGGCAACCGGCGTATGACGATGGAGCATAGCGATACGGCCATCAACCGGGGAACGACGCCTTCATGCGGATGACTTCACGCCGGCACCAGCGCGTCCAGTTCCGGCAAAAGCACGACGCTTTCCTGCTCGTGGGGATCGGTGCGCGCAATGACCGCCGTGCAGGGCGTGCTGCTGAGGTTCGCAGGCATATGCGGCACGCCGGCCGGGATGTAGAACAGTTCGCCGGCATGGGTGATGACGTGATGCTCCAGCCGGTCGCCGTACCAGGTATGAGCCTCGCCGGAGAGCACGTAGATCGCCGTCTCATGCGCCTCGTGCAGGTGCGCCTTGGCACGCACGCCGGGCGGGATCGTCAGGAGGTGCATGCAGATGCCCGTGGCGCCAACAGTCTCGGCCGCTATCCCTTCGAAATAGCTGAGCCCCTGCTTGCCGTCATAGGCGTGCTTGGGACGAACGATGTGGCAGGTGGGTTTTGATGTCGCGTCCATTTTCTTCCTCCAAGAATTGCGCCGCCGGCAAAGCCGGCAGCGATGGTAACATGCAAACCGCCGTCAAGCGGGGAAAACAAGATCGGTCGCATTGATGCAAGCACCCTCCGTCGTATCCGCCAAGGACCTCTGTCTCACCTACCAGGCGAATGACGGCCCGGTGCGGGCGCTGAGCGATGTCAATCTCGATGTCCGCAAGGGCGATTTCGTCTCTTTCATCGGCCCGTCCGGCTGCGGCAAGACGACTTTCCTCCGCGTCATCGCCGATCTCGAAAGGAGCACCTCGGGCGAAATCTCGATCAACGGCATGACGCCGGCGGAGGCGCGCAAAGCCCGCGCCTACGGCTACGTCTTTCAGGCGCCGGCGCTCTATCCCTGGCGCACCATCGAGAACAACATTGCCTTGCCCTTGGAGATCATGGGCTACCGCGGCGCCGATCGGACGAGGCGCATCGCCGAGGCGCTCGACCTCGTCGGTCTTTCCGGCTTCGAGAAGAAATTCCCCTGGCAGCTTTCCGGCGGCATGCAGCAACGCGCCTCAATCGCCCGCGCGCTCGCCTTCGACGCCGACCTGCTATTGATGGACGAGCCCTTCGGCGCGCTTGACGAGATCGTCCGCGACCATCTGAACGAAGAGCTGCTGAAACTCTGGGCCCGCACCAACAAGACGATCTGCTTCGTCACCCACTCCATCCCCGAGGCGGTCTACCTCTCGACCAAGATCGTGGTGATGTCGCCGCGCCCCGGCCGCGTCACCGACGTGATCGACTCCACGCTTCCGGCCGAACGCCCGCTCGACATCCGCGACACGCCGGAGTTCCTGGAAATCGCCCACCGCGTCCGCGAGGGGCTGAGGACGGGGCATAGCCATGAGGTTTAGGCCGTTGCGTTCTTGGGCCACCCCCCTCTGCCCTGCCGGGCATCTCCCCCACAAAGGGGGACATCGATACGCCGAGCCGGCCTCCCCAAACAACGAAGGCCCCATAGCCCAGCATGGCAGCATTGGGGAACGACCCGCCATCTCCTTGCCGATCTCCTCCCTTGTGGGGGAGATGCCCGGCAGGGCAGAGGGGGGTAACGGCCCACGCGGTGCCGATATATGGGGGCTATCCCTGTGAAATCCGACACATTCAAGGACAAGATCGTCCCCGTCACCACCATCCTGCTCGCCCTCGTCGCCATCTGGTATGTCGCCGCCATTCTCATGAACGCGCCGTTCCAGCGTGACATGGACAGCCGCGCCGGCGTCACGCCGACTACGATGGAATTCATCGGCAAGACGCTGGCGCAGCCGAAGCCGATCCTGCCGGCACCGCATCAGGTGGCTGAGAATGTCTATGAGAACACTTTCCTGCGCAGCCTTTCGAGCAGCCGCAGCCTCGTCTATCACAGCTGGGTAACGCTCTCCTCCACCCTGCTCGGCTTCGGTTTCGGCATGCTGCTCGGCATTCTTCTCGCCGTGCTGATCGTGCATAACCGCGCCATGGACCGCTCGCTGATGCCTTGGCTCGTAGCCAGCCAGACAATCCCGATCCTCGCTATCGCGCCGATGATCGTCATCATCTCCTACAACGTGCTGACCGGCGACAATGCGCTGGCGCATCTGCTGAATCTCGATTCCGACGCCTCCCGCCTCGTCTCCAAGGCGCTGATCTCCACCTACCTCTCCTTCTTTCCGGTCGCCGTCGGCATGGTGAAGGGGCTGCGGTCACCCGAACTCCTCTATCTCGACCTCATGCGCACCTATAACGCCAGTCCGATGCAGACCTTTTGGAAACTGCGCGTCCCTGCCTCGATCCCCTTTCTCTTCACTTCTATGAAGGTCGCGATCGCCGCAAGCCTCGTCGGCGCCATCGTCGGCGAATTGCCGACGGGCGCCGTTGCCGGCATTGGTTCGAAGCTGCTCGCCGGCTCCTATTACAGCCAGACGATCGATATCTGGGCAGCGCTGGTCGCCGGCTCGCTGCTTGCAGGCGTTCTGGTAGCGATTGTCGGCCTTGCGGCGAAGATCGTCGACCGCGCCATGGGCGGGAGGCCGGCATGAGACGTCTGAGCTTCTCCTGGCAAGGCGCGGCCGCTCTTCTTTTCTGCATCGCGGCGCTGGCTGCCTTACCGCTTCTGGCCGAGGGCGCGGCCCGTCCTTTAACCGATGGCACCGCAAGCCTGATCTTCATCGTCATCGCCGCGGCCGCTCTCCTGTCCTTTGCACCGCAACCGCCGGCCTATCGCGCCACCGTGCTGTTCATCGGCGCCCATGGCGCCGC
This sequence comes from Rhizobium sp. L9, assembly GCF_002531885.1. Taxonomy (NCBI): domain Bacteria; kingdom Pseudomonadati; phylum Pseudomonadota; class Alphaproteobacteria; order Hyphomicrobiales; family Rhizobiaceae; genus Rhizobium; species Rhizobium sp. L9. The sequence goes on from NZ_NWSZ01000024.1 coordinate 34,290, forward strand.
CTGGCTGCTGCTTGCAGCGATTTCCGGCAACGAGGGCACGGCAACGCGGGCTTACTTCCTGCTGCTCTTCGCCGCGTGGCTGCTCGCCTGGCGATGCGTCACGGAGCTTTCGAAAGTGCCGCCTGCCGCCGCCTTCGGTGCATCGGTGCTCGAACTGCTGATTCCGGCGATTTTCGGCGCCTGGATTCTCATCCTCTGGGAGGCGATCACGCGCGGTGCCGGCGTCCCCTTCATCCTGTTGCCGCCGCCTAGCGCCATCGGCGCCCGCATCATGGCCTCTCTGCCCATCCTCGGCGACGACGTCAGGCAGACGATCTTCAAGGCGGTGCTGATCGGTTATATCGTCGGCTGCCTCAGCGGCTTCGTCGTCGCGGTGCTGGCCGACCGCGTCTCCTTCCTGCGCCGCGGTCTCCTGCCGATCGGCAACATGGTGTCGGCCCTGCCGATCATCGGCATCGCTCCGGTTATGGTCATGTGGTTCGGCTTCGACTGGCCGTCGAAAGCCGCCGTCGTCATCATCATGACCTTCTTCCCAATGCTGGTGAACACCGTGGCAGGCCTTTCCGCCTCCGGCAGCATGGAGCGCGACCTGATGCGCACCTACGCATCGAGCGACCGGCAGACGTTGCTCAAGCTCAAGCTTCCGGCGGCGATGCCCTTCATTTTCAACGCACTGAAGATCAACTCGACGCTGGCTCTGATTGGTGCCATCGTTGCGGAATTCTTCGGGACGCCGATCGTCGGCATGGGCTTCCGCATCTCGACCGAGATCGGCCGCATGAATGTCGACATGGTCTGGGCGGAAATCGCCGTCGCGGCGCTGGCCGGCTCGATCTTCTATGGCATCATCGCCCTGACCGAACGGGCGGTGACGTTCTGGCATCCGTCTATCCGTGGTGGCTAGGCGCGCGCGGGCCTCACAAATTGGGTCCGGGCATAACTTCAGAGGGTAAGGACAAGAAAATGAAAAAATTGATGGTTGCAATGATGGCGAGCGCCATGTCGCTTGCAGCGGCCCATGCAATGGCCGCCGACAAGGTGGTTCTGCAGCTGAAATGGGTCACACAGAGCCAGTTCGCCGGTTATTACGTCGCCCAGGAGAAGGGTTTCTACAAGGAAGAGGGCCTCGACGTCGACATCAAGCCGGGTGGTCCCGATATCGCGCCTGAGCAGGTGATCGCCGGTGGCGGCGCCGATGTCATCGTCGACTGGATGGGCGGCGCGTTGGTTGCCCGCGAAAAGGGCGTTCCGCTGGTCAACATCGCCCAGCCATATCAGAAGTCCGGCCTGGAAATGATCTGCCGTAAGGACGGCCCGGTCAAGACCGAGGCCGACTTCAAGGGCCATACGCTCGGCGTCTGGTTCTTCGGCAACGAATACCCCTTCTTCGCTTGGATGAACAAGCTGGGTCTTTCCACCGAAGGCGGCCCGAACGGCGTCACCGTGCTGAAGCAGAGCTTCGACGTACAGCCGCTCGTCCAGAAGCAGGCCGATTGCATCTCCGTCATGACCTACAACGAATACTGGCAGGCGATCGATGCCGGCTTCAAGCCGGAGGAACTGACGGTCTTCAACTATACGCAAATGGGCAATGACCTTCTCGAGGACGGCCTCTACGCCATGGAAGACAAGCTGAAGGACCCGGCGTTCAAGGAGAAGATGGTCAAGTTCGTCCGCGCCTCGATGAAGGGCTGGAAATATGCGACCGAGAACCCCGATGAAGCCGCCGAGATCGTCGTGGACAACGGCGGCCAGGACGAGAACCACCAGAAGCGTATGATGGGCGAAGTTGCCAAGCTGGTCGGCGACGGCTCCGGCAAGCTGGACGAAGCGCTCTATGCCCGCACGGCGAAGGCTCTGCTCGACCAGAAGATCATCAACAAGGAGCCCTCGGGGGCCTGGACACACGAGATCACAGACGCCGCATCCAAGTAAATACGGCAGGAAGTAAAGCGAACGCGCGGAGAAAATTTCCGCGCGTTTCTCATTTTTGGGATGACACGAAAAAAAGCGTCGCTGATGTCGCATTTTTCCGGCGTCAAACGTCATTAGGGGAGAAGCGGGATCAATGATCGTCATGTTCGCATAACTCTGCGATGATTGATTCAGGTTATGATGGTAATTATTATCGGCTCATGGGGAATTGTTTTCTGCCGGGCTTGCATATCGAGCAAATCGATACCAACTAGAAGCCGATTTGCCGGCGAGGGATGAAGACGGCAAATGACGTGTGGATACCCCTGAGAATGCAGGAAAGACAGTGGCCTGGTCGCGAGCTCAATGGCAGACGCGCGAATTCGGCTAACCTTATGACGAGATTGGACGAAAACGCATGGCACGCACGCCGACTGGAATTTTAGGCGCATCCACCCTTTTTGCAGCGGCGCTGGCTGCATCCGCAGCCTTTTCGCAGGAAGCGCCGGTCGCAAAGCCGCAGCAGAACCTGCCGGCGATCGTCGTCACCACCGCCGTCAATCGCACTCTTGTCGACCGTGTCATCGGCACCGGAACGGTCAAGCCGGTCGAGGAAGTCTATATCCAGCCGCAGGTCGAAGGCCTTTCGATCCGCACGCTGAAAGCCGATGTCGGCGACAAGGTCCAGGCGGAAAGCACGCTGGCAACGCTCAATGACGACGCCCTGGTCCTGGAGAAAAGCCAGATGATGGCGACGAAGGCCAAGGGCGAGGCAAGCCTTGCCCAACTGCGCGCCCAGCTCATCGAAGCGCAGGCCAATGCCGAACAGGCAAGGCAGCAGCAGGCCCGCGCCCAGGAAATGGGCAAGAAGGGCACGGTTTCTACAGCCCAGGTCGAGCAGGCCGATGCGACCGCCGCTGCCGCCAACGCCCGAGTCGTCTCCGCCGAGCAGGCGATCGAGGTCGCCGAAGCCGATCTGAAGGTCTTCGACAGCCAGATCGCGGACGCCGATCTGAAGCTCGCCCGCACCGATGTGAAGACGCCGGTTGCCGGTGTGGTTTCGGCTAAGAACGCCAAGGTCGGCGCGATCGCCGCCGGCAACGGCGATCCGCTATTCACCATCATCCGCAACGGCGATATCGAGCTCGTCGCCGAAGTCGCCGAAAGCGATATTGTCAGGATTGTGGCCGGCCAGAAGGCAACCATTTCCCTTTCCGGCAGCCGCGAAAAGCTTTCCGGTGCCGTGCGCCTGGTTTCACCCACCGTCGATTCCGTGACCCGCCTCGGCCTCGTCCATATCTCCATCGACGATGACAGCAAGGCGCGTTCCGGCATGTATGGCAGCGCCGAGATCATCGTCCGTGAAACCGAGGGTGTATCGCTTCCCTTGACTGCGGTGCTCACCGGCAACGACGGCTCCTCCGCCCGCAAGGTCGAGGACGGCGTGGTGAAATTCGCTAAGATCGAGACCGGCATCCAGGACGGCGCCTATGTCGAGATCGTCAATGGATTGAAGAGCGGCGACGAGGTTGTCGCCAAGGCGGGCGCCTATGTTCGCGACGGCGACCACATCACGCCGGTGCGTGAACAGCCCTCGGCTTCCAACTAAAGAGACCATCCGATGAATTTTTCAGCCTGGTCCATTCGAAATCCCATCGCACCGCTGCTGGCCTTCTGCCTGCTGATCCTCATCGGCATTCAGTCTTTCAACACGCTGCCGATCACGCGTTTCCCGAATATCGACGTACCGCTGGTCTCGATCAGCGTTACGCAAAGCGGCGCGTCGCCGGCCGAGCTCGAAATGCAGGTGACGAAGGAGATCGAAGACGCGATCGCCTCCATCACCGGCATTGACGAAATCCAGTCGACGGTGACCGACGGCAGCTCGCAGACCAACGTCATGTTCCGGATGGAAGTGCCGACCGAACAGGCCGTGCAGGACGTCAAGGACGCGATCGACCGCATCCGCAGCGATCTGCCGGCGACGGCCGAGGCACCGATCGTTACAAAGGTTGACGTCGAGGGCCAGGCGATCCAGACCTTCGCCGTGTCATCACCCGACCTGTCGCTGGAAGAACTGTCCTGGTTCGTCGACGATACGATCAAGCGAGCGCTGCAGGGCCAGGCTGGCATCGGCCGCGTCGACCGTTATGGCGGCGCGGAACGCGAAGTGCGCATAGAACTCGCGCCCGGCAAGCTCGATGCTTACGGCATCACAGCTGCAAGCGTGAACGATCAGCTGCGCGGCACCAATGTCGATCTCGGCTCCGGTCGCGGCCAGGTGGCGGGCAGCGAACAGGCAATCCGCGTTCTTGGCGACGCCCGCAATGTCGCCGAACTTGCAGACACGACGATTGCGCTGCCGAGCGGCCGTTTCGTCAAGCTGTCCGATCTCGGCGTCATCAAGGACACCTATGAGGAGCCAAAATCCTTTTCGCGCTTCAACGATACGCCCGTCGTTACCTTCGGCGTCTTCCGCTCGAAGGGCGCCAGTGAGGTCAGCGTCGCCGAGACGGTCGCGCAGAGCCTCGACAAGGTGCGAAGCGAAAATCCGAACGTGAAGATCGAGATGATCGACGATTCGGTCTATTTCACCTACGGCAACTATGAAGCCGCCATCCACACGCTGCTCGAAGGCGCCCTGCTCGCCGTCATTGTCGTGCTGCTGTTCCTCAGGAACTGGCGCGCGACGCTGATCTCGGCCATCGCGCTCCCGCTCTCTGCGATCCCGACCTTCTGGGTCATGGACATGATGGGCTTCTCGCTGAACCTCGTCAGCTTCCTGGCGCTGACGCTCGCGACAGGTATCCTGGTCGACGACGCGATCGTGGAAATCGAGAACATTGCCCGCCATATCAAGATGGGCAAGACGCCCTATCGGGCGGCGATCGAGGCGGCGGATGAAATCGGTCTCGCCGTCATCGCCACCACCTTCACCATCATCGCGGTCTTCGTGCCAGTTTCCTTCATGCCGGGCATTCCGGGCCAGTACTTCATCCAGTTCGGCCTGACCGTCGCATTCTCCGTCTTTTTCTCGCTGCTGGTGGCACGCCTCATCACCCCGATGATGGCCGCCTATCTGATGCGCGCCGAAGACGGTGTCGACGACCATCACGACAATGACGGTCTGCTGATGAAGGGTTATACGCGCCTGATCCGCGCCACGACCGGGCACAAATATTCGCGATATCTGACGCTGCTTGCGGCGATCGGTTTCCTCGTCGGCTCGGTTATGCTGCTGATGAAGGTTCCAGGCAGTTTCCTGCCGCCCGAAGATGCCTCGCGCATCGTTCTCTCTGTTGAACTGCCGCCCAATGCGCGGCTCGACGACACCGAGAAGACGACGAAGGCGATCTATGACAGGGTCAAGGACCTCAACGGCGTCGAAAGCGTCTTCGTCCTCGGCGGGGCATCGCCAAAGGGCGATCTCGAACTGCGCCGTGCGACCATTACGCTGGCGCTCCACAAGCTCGACCAGTCGCTGGTCAAGAAGGTGGTCAACGACGTGCTCGGCCATATCCCGGTCATCGGCCCGATGCTGCCGAAGGTGGAAGTCCACGGCCGCGAGCGCCCGCAATGGGATATTGAAAAGGAAGTCTTCGCCAAGCTGCGCGATATTCCCGATGTCCATATCCTGAAGCTTAACGACCGCGGCGAACGCGACCTCTCCTTCAACTTCCTCTCCAAAAACGAGAAGGACCTGAACGAAGCCGTCGGCATTCTGGAATCCAAGTTGCGTGCCGACCCGCTGCTCGCCAATGTCAGCGCCGACGGCGCCCTGCCGCGTCCGGAACTGCAGGTCTATCCCCGCAAGGACGAGGCGGCGCGTCTCGGCATCACGCCGCAGCAGATCTCCGAGACGATCCGCGTCGCCACCATCGGCGATGTCGATGCGGCCCTCGCCAAGATCTCGCTCGACGATCGCCAGATCCCGATCCGCGTCCAGGCGGCCCTTGACATGCGCCGCGACCTTGCCGCCATCCGGGCGCTGAAGATCCAGACCGCCAGCGGCGGCACCGTTCCGCTCTCGAGCGTCGCGAATATCGACTATTCGGAAGGCGTAAGCTCGATCAAGCGCAACAACCGTAACCGGGTCGTCTCTATCGGTTCCGACCTGCCGCAGGGTGTAGCGCTCGACACCGCCTCGGCCCGTTTCCGCGAGATCGTCAAGGCGGCCAACATTCCGGCCACGGTACACCTCGCGGAAAGCGGCGACACCAAGGTGCAGACCGAGATGCAGCAGAGCTTCGTCAACGCCATGTTGATGGGCCTCATGTTGGTACTGACCGTGCTGATCCTGCTCTTCAAGGATGTAATCCAGCCCTTCACCATCCTGTTCTCGCTGCCGCTCGCGATCGGCGGCGTCGCGGCGGGCCTGATCATCACCAACAATCCGCTGTCCATGCCTGTCATGATCGGCATTCTGATGCTGATGGGCATCGTCACCAAGAATGCCATCCTGCTCGTCGATTTTGCAATCGAGATGCGCCATCAGGGCATGTCCCGTGTTGAAGCCATGGTCGAGGCCGGCCGCAAACGCGCCCGGCCGATCATCATGACTTCGATTGCCATGTCGGCAGGCATGCTGCCGTCGGCGCTCGGCGTCGGCGAAGGCGGCTCGTTCCGCGCGCCTATGGCAATCGCCGTGATCGGCGGCATCATCGTCTCGACGGTGCTGTCGCTCGTCGTCGTTCCCTCCTTCTTCCTCATCATGGACGATCTGTCCCGCCTGCTCGGCTGGATGTTTGGACGCCTGGTCGGCAGGAAGGATGAGGAAGACCTGCCGCTCTCGCGCGAGGATCTTACCCGCGTGACCCGCGAGAACCGCAGCGATATCGATGCGCTGGACGAGCGCCTGACCGCGATCGAAAAGCCGGAAAGCAAGCGCAAGGGCGCCAACGACACCAATGTGCTCCGCCTGCCGCCGTTTGCGGCGGAGTGAGCAAAGCCTCAGGAAACGAGACGGGCCGGGAGCGACCTCCCGCTCGTCGGGCTGCTGACAAACCGCATGCAAAACCCCCGACGTCATCCTCGGCCTTCTGCCGAGGATCTATGACGCCCAATTAAATACCTGGAAATAAAGGTTTACCCGTCAAATAATCGCGGGGGTTAGATGCTCGGCACGAGCCCGAGCATGACGGAAGAGACGTTGTCAACAAACTACCGACCGGGAGCGATCTCCCGGCCCGTTTTTGTTTCGCCACCCTCGCCGCCATCCGCCAGATGCGGCGGGCTTGTCCCTCAGAGCCCGCCCTGCTCTCTCAAGAAACTAACGATCGAGCTGACGCCATCGCCACGCTTCATATCGGAGAAGACGAAGGGGCGTGAGGCGCGCATGCGCGTCGCATCCCGCTCCATCACCTCAAGATCGGCGCCGACATGGGGTGCCAGATCCTTCTTGTTGATGACGAGCAGGTCGGAGCGGGTGATGCCGGGCCCGCCCTTGCGCGGGATTTCCTCCCCTTGGCAGACTGAGATGACATAGATGGTGATATCGGCGAGGTCCGGCGAAAAGGTCGCCGCCAGATTGTCGCCGCCTGACTCGATGAAGACGACATCGAGATTGGGGATCCGCTCGTTAAGGCTCGCGATCGCCTGAAGATTGATCGTCGCATCCTCGCGAATGGCGGTGTGGGGGCAGCCGCCGGTTTCGACACCGACGATGCGATCGGAAGGCAATGCCTGCATGCGCACTAGCGCCTCGGCATCCTCGGTCGTATAGATGTCGTTGGTGACGACGGCGACGGAATAGTCGTCCCGCATCGCCTTGCAGAGCTTTTCCGTCAGCGCCGTCTTGCCCGACCCGACCGGCCCGCCGATGCCGACGCGCAGAGGTCCGTTTCTTGATTTCATATGGCGTACTCCAATAGGATTCCGATGATAGCGACGCCGCCGGCATGCGCCACCGTCAAATGACGCAGTTGCGGGATAATTTGGTAGTTACGAGCGGAAAAGCCTGATCGTCTGGGTTTCGTGGCGCAGGCTGGCGATATCGGCCTGCACCGTCGCCGAACCGAGATCGTCGAGGGTTGAGACTGCCGCCCGCCGCGCGATCCCCGCAATCTGCTCTTCAAGCCCGGCAAGTATGGCAACGCCATCCTTTTGCCCGGCGACGCCGAGACGGATACCTGCTGAAACCGTGTGTGAGGCATAGGCATGCAGGAACACCGCGAGCACCTTCTCAGGCCTTATAGCATGGGCGCCCGCAACCGCTCCGACTGCGATGGGATAGGCGGTCTTGCCAGGCAGTCTTTCGAAGACCTCGTCCGGCCAGGCTCGCGCCGTCAAGAGGAACGCCTCGCCGAGCAGCATCGTTTCCTTATGGCGCTCACGCGATCCGGCAAGCGCTTCGGCAAGCGCAGCGATTTCGGCAAGGCCCGGAGCCTCGGCCTGGCGCCTGTGGCTCTCCGCCAGAAGCACCGCATCGTTCCAGACCGAGCCATGGCCGATCAGCGTGCCGATCCAGTCCGCAAGCGAGGCCGCGTCGGCCACGAGCCCATCGGCTACCGCCCGCTCCAACCCGCCTGAATAGGCGAAACTGCCGATCGGAAAGGCCGGTGAAAGCCATGCTATCAGGCGCAACAATGCCTGCAATTCACGATCTTCGCTCATCGAGCCTCAATCGTGTTTGTGGCCGTGATGCCCGTGCCCATGACCATGGTGGTGATCATGGTCGCAGGTGTGATCATGTTTGTGGTCATGGCCATGCGCGTGATCATGGTCATGACCAGCGTTGTGATTGTGCCCGTGGTCATGATGCGCATGCGCCTGGTCATGCGAATGTCCGCCATGTGAATGATAGGCCCCGCGCGCAGGCTGGAAGGGCTCTTCGATATCGAGCACGGTGGCGCCGAGCCCCTGCAGCATGGTTCGGATGACATGATCGCGCAGGATGACGATGCGGTCTTCCTCGATCTGGGCGGCGAGATGACGGTTGCCGAGATGCCAGGCAAGCTCGACCAGATGCGTGCGGTCGCGTCCGCGAATCTCGAAGAGCTTCTCGTCGGCGGCAAGGATCTCGATCAGTTCGCCGTCTTCGCGCACAAGCAGGTCGCCATTGGCGAAGAGCACCGGATCCTTGAGGTCGAGCATGACCATCTCGCCATTCTCCAGATGCAGGAGCTTGCGGCGCAAATGCCGCAGATCATGCGGCAGCTTGACCTGGGCGGTCGGATGGGAGGAAGGGGTTCCGGCGGGAAGATAGGAGGTGACGCGCTGCATGATATGTCCGTTTTGATGAGACGACGACCATGCAAAATAGCCCTTCCCGATGCAAGCACCAATGGGAGGCCGGCTTTTATATTCCGTAGGCCTGCATCATGTTGTCGCTCCCCAGCCCCCTGCCCTCAGTATTGGCGCTGGTTTCGGCGAGCCCGTGCCAGGCATGATGCAGTCCCTCCCGCTCGTGCACGACGCGATTGCGTCCGAGCGCCTTGGCGAGATAAAGCGCCCGATCGGCCGAGGCATAGACCTGCTGCTTGCTGCGCCCAGGAATGAGATCGGCCACGCCGCCGGAAATGGTGATGGCAATATGATTCCCATCTGCCACGAGCGGTCTGTTGGCGATATCGGACCGCACGGCCTGGATCCGCTCCAACCGTTTCTCCAGCGGTTCGCCGGAGACGATGACGCCGAATTCCTCGCCACCGAGGCGCGCAACGACGGACGATTCGTCGAAGGCGGAAAGCAGCACCGCCGAGACCGCCGTGATAACCGCATCGCCGCAGGCATGGCCGAAACGATCGTTGATCGCCTTGAAACCGTCGACGTCGAAAATGACGAGCGAGGCGTCGCCTTCGATCCGATCCAGCGCCTCGGTGAAGGCGCGCCGGTTCAACAGGCCGGAGAGGGTATCCGTGCGGCTGAGCTTTTCGAACTCCGCCCGCGACAGCGTCAGTTCATGCATTGCAAAACCCGCCGCCAGCGACATCATGCCGGAAACCGTGCCGCCGACAAGCCAGGAAAAAATGGCGCCGAAGCCGATCGCGTGCGAAAGGGTCACCGGCAACAGCCCGAGAAAACCGAGTGGCGGTATCGTCAGCGCAATGATAACGCCGGAGAAAATGACGGCAAGAAAGCTCATCTTCAACGCAAAGACATAGACCTGCCTGCGATATAGAAAATGGCCAAAATCGGCCTGCAGCGACATCCAGTTTCTCATGAGAATCGACCTTCCTGCCCGGCGTTTCAAGGCATTGATAAGAGCCCAATTGCTGCGGGTGTCTTAATCGATTCGCTAAAATTCGAACGATTTCAGACGATTCGGTGGTGAGATTTTTTCTAGCAACGGCTGCAAGTCCTCAATCCCTGAATCGAACAACGTACACAAGCAGCTAATGTGTTGATATATAATAGCTTTGCCACGATCTTGCGCCGAGCTGTTTCAGAATGGCCTAGCTCAAGAAAAACTGCGGTTTTTTAGCGATTTTTACAACCGGACGGAGAAATCCATTCACAATTTCGTTTGAGAGCGGACGGGCCAGCGAGTGCGTCAATTGTAGACATCAACAGACAATCGCAATGATTGTGGAAGAGGGTTCCATAAGCCAGTCCGAAGCCCTGCCGAGCGGAGTGCAGCGGCAGTCCAGGTGTTGCAGCCGAAGAGGGCATTGAAGTATCCCTTGGCTTCGAAAAACCGATCGATCTCCCCGTAACCCGCATCCGGGATCGGCGCGATCGCGCCCGCGTTGCGGACGAAGCTGTCCGCGATGAATTCGCGCAGCCGCGCCAATTCATCATCACCAATATCGAAGGCCGTAACATCAGACTGCGGCTCGGCAATATGGCCAGCGAGATCCACATGCAGCACCGAACGATCTATCGTCAGCGCCCGTAGCACCGGCAGCGGCTTCAGCTCAGCCCAGGTCGGTATCGAGATAGAAGGCGCGGCCGCCCCAGCCGATCACGAGCCATTCCGCATTCGGATGACCGAGCGGAAAATCCGGCTCGTCGAGGAAGGAAAATGCCGCCCGCGTCTCCTCATCGAGCGGAATGGCAATATCGGTATGAATCGAACCCGATAGGAGGAGAATGCGGTGGATTGCCTCCGCCGACGACGCCTTGACCGGGGCAATCAGCGGTCGGGGAATGAAGGTTCCGCCCGCTGCCAGAGTTGCGAGCAGGAGCACGATCCGCAACAGCCAGCGCATCCCCCTCAGCACGGAATGACTGGCCTAGAACAGGAAATAGCGCTGCGCCATCGGCAGCACCGTCGCGGGCTCGCAGGTCAGCAGTTCGCCGTTCGCCCTGACTTCATAGGTCTCCGGATCGACTTCGATCTCCGGAGTCAGGTCATTGTGGATCATCGACGCCTTGGAGATGCCGCCGCGCGTATTCTTCACCGCCACGAGTTCCTTCGCGACCCCGAGCCTGCCCTTCAGCCCGGCATCGAGCGACGCCTGGCTGACGAAGGTGACGGAGGAATTGGTGAGGCTGCGGCCATAGGAGGCGAACATCGGCCGATAGTGCACCGGCTGCGGCGTCGGGATCGAGGCATTCGGATCGCCCATAGGGGCGGCGGCAATCGAGCCGCCGAGCAGCACCATGTCGGGCTTCACGCCGAAGAAGGCTGGGTTCCAGAGCACGAGGTCGGCGCGCTTACCGATCTCGACCGAGCCGATCTCATGGCTGAGACCGTGGGCGATCGCCGGGTTGATCGTATATTTGGCGATATAGCGGCGGACGCGGAAATTGTCGTTGTCGCCCTTTTCCTCCTTCAGTCGGCCGCGCTGGCGCTTCATCTTATCGGCCGTCTGCCAGGTGCGGATCGCCACTTCGCCGACGCGGCCCATGGCCTGGCTGTCGGATGAAATGATCGAGAAGGCGCCGATATCATGGAGAATATCTTCCGCCGCGATCGTCTCCTTGCGGATACGGCTTTCGGCAAAGGCGATATCCTCGGGAATCGACGGCGACAGGTGATGGCAGACCATCAGCATGTCGAGATGCTCAGCGATGGTGTTGACCGTGTAGGGCCGAGTCGGATTGGTGGACGACGGGATGACGTTCGGCTGGCCGCAGATCTTGATGATATCGGGCGCGTGCCCGCCGCCCGCCCCTTCCGTGTGGAACGCATGGATGGTACGGCCCTTGATGGCGCCGATCGTATCCTCGACGAAGCCGCTTTCGTTCAGCGTATCGGTGTGGATCATCACCTGCACGTCATATTCGTCGGCGACCGACAGGCAGCAATCGATGGCGCCAGGCGTCGTACCCCAGTCCTCATGCAATTTCAGCGAGGTGGCGCCGGCCAGCACCATTTCCGTCAGTGCTCCCGGCAGCGAGGCATTGCCCTTGCCGGCAAAGGCAAGGTTCATCGGGAAGGCGTCCGCCGCTTCGATCATACGCGCCAGATGCCAAGGACCTGGCGTGCAGGTGGTGGCGAGCGTACCATGCGCCGGCCCCGTGCCGCCGCCGAGCATGCAGGTCATGCCAGACATCAGCGCTTCCTCGATCTGCTGCGGCGCGATGAAATGGATATGGCTATCCATGCCGCCTGCGGTGACGATCTTGCCTTCGGCCGCGATAGCCTCCGTGCCCGGGCCGACGATGATGCTGACGTCCGGCTGCATATCGGGATTGCCGGCCTTGCCGATGGCAACGATGCGCCCACCCTTCAGCCCGATATCGGCTTTATAGATTCCGGAATGATCGACGATCACCGCATTGGTGATGACCGTATCGACCGCGCCGTCCGCCCGTGTCACCTGGCTCTGGCCCATGCCGTCACGGATCACCTTGCCGCCGCCGAACTTCACCTCCTCGCCATAAGTGGTGAAATCCTTCTCGATCTCGATGAAGAGCTCCGTATCGGCAAGGCGCACCTTGTCTCCGGTGGTCGGTCCGAACATGCCGGCATAGGCGGCGCGGGAGATCTTGTAGGGCATTCATCAGGCTCCGTGGAAGGAAGAGACAAGTGTTTTTTCGCCGAGTCGTGTGAGGCGGCCAGCGGCTACATAAGTATCGACAAGCTGCCGTTCGGCCGCAAACGGGTGCCATTCCCAGCCGACGTGACCGAAGCCAGCCAGCATCACCTCGGCCCCGGCATATTTGTCCAGCACCTCGGCGGTGACGATCATGCCGCTGCTCGGCACCACATAGGGCGCCGGCTCAAAGGCCGAAAGCGAGTCGTTGACGGCCTCGTGGACCGTCTTGCCGATGACGATATGCGCCTTGCCGGTTTCCGCGCAGAAGGCAGCGAACGCATCCGTATAGTCGTCGCAGAAATCATCGAGATCGGGATGCGAGACGGCAAGCGGCGCCCGCATCGCGGCAAATTTTTCCGGGTCGCGCACGCTCCAGATTTCGCGCGCCGAAACAACACCGGGATGAGCGCGCCACTCGGGTGAGCCGAGCATTGCCTTTGCCGGCCGGCCGGTATTGCAGACCGCGACGGCATCCGTGCGGCTGCCGCCAGTGCCGTAGGAACGGCAATCGTTGAAGCGGATGACGAAATCGGCGGCATCGATGATGCCTGCCTGTCCTTCCCCAATCTCGCCATTGCCGACGATTACGATCTTTTTAATCACCCTAGTTGCTCATCGTGTCTTCGAGCTGTTTCAGCTCTTTCGTGCGTTTATCCGTCTCTTCGGCCAGACATCCGGCAACCAGCATCGGCTCCATCGTGCCGCCGCGGGCCTGAAAGCCGAAGGCATCGCATTCTGCGTCGCGATAGTCGATCCAGGCGCGCTGCGCCTTGACCAGCGCCCTTTCGGCACCCTTCATGTCGCCGTCGAGATCCTTGTCGATCGCCGCCATGGCGGCGCGTGTCTTCTTATATTGTTCGTTCAGCGCCTTGTCGGCAGCCTCATGGCGCGCTTCTTCGCAGGAGGTCATGTCCGATTGCGTCTGCGGATTCTTGCAATCGACATCCTGCGCGGACACACGGCCGGCCACAAACAGCATCGCCGCCCCGATGAGGCAGATATTCAGACGCAATCACCTCTCCCGTTCTTCTAAAGCTTGCCCATCACGAGCTGGCGGAAGCCGTAAACCTCGCGCTTGCCGGAAAGCGGGATCAGCGTCACCGAACGCGTCTGCCCCGGCTCGAAGCGCACGGCCGTCCCGGCCGGAATATCAAGACGTTTCCCGTGCGCCGCCGCGCGGTCGAAGGAAAGCCCGGCATTGGTCTCGGCAAAATGATAGTGGCTGCCGACCTGCACCGGCCGGTCGCCTGTATTAGAAACTTCCAGCGTCACCGTCGGCACGCCGGCATTGAGTTCGATGTCGCCGCTTGCGGCAATGATCTCGCCCGGAATCATCTCATTCTCCTTAAGCCGCTCTGGGCGCACAGCCCTCGGCCTTCAGCACGCGTTTCGTCGACGCCGGATGTTTGGCGAGCATGGCGGCCGGCCGGATGGGCCTGGCGACGAGATTGCCGCCGCAATTGGGGCAAGTGCCCTTCAGCACGCCGTCCACGCAATCGGCGCAGAAGGTGCATTCGTAGGTGCAGATCCGCGCCTCAGCGCTCTCCGGCCGCAGATCCTTGTCGCAGCATTCGCAATTGGGCCTCAGTTCCAGCATTTTCTCTCCCTACCGGATCGGTTCATGTACGGTGACGAGCTTGGTTCCGTCGGGAAAGGTTGCTTCCACCTGCACGTCGTGGATCATCTCGGCAACGCCCTCCATCACCTGATCACGGCCGATCACATGGGCGCCGGCTTCCATCAGCTCGGCGACGGGACGGCCGTCGCGGGCGCCTTCGACGACGAAGTCGCTGATCAGCGCAATCGCTTCGGGATAGTTGAGCTTGACCCCGCGCTCCAGCCGCCGCCGTGCCACCATCGCCGCCATCGAAATCAGCAGCTTGTCTTTTTCTCTCGGAGTGAGGTTCATTGCTTGCCCATCTGCCTCATGCTTCGCTTCATAGATTCCAGACTTTCGGCACAGGCGCACCGTTGCGCAAGACGGAAATGACCGGGATAAGGATTTTTCTCAGCGTAAAACCGTCGGCTGCGGCAAGGCGAACGACGAGCTTGTCGCTCCAGGCGCTCGCGCCGCCCATGATCCCTTCGACGAGCGGCCGCACCTTGCCGAGATAGGCTTCAGCCAGCGGACCGGCATAAAGCAGCGTCGCAAAGGCCACCTGCCCGCCGAGCACGGCCTGACGCGCGGTCAATGCCGCGACACCCTCGGAAAGCCTAAGCTCCTCGGCATGGATCAGCCGGCCCGAGCGGCGGATACGCCAGCAGTCACGAAAGAGCCCAGTCTCCACCGCCTCGCCCATTGCCTTGCGGCCGAGCAGCACCGCTTCGACGGCCAGGAATTCGGCGCTTTCGTCGAGATCGACGTCCAGGCGGCGGAAAAGCGCTGCCCTGTCGAAGAGGATCGTTTCCTGCGGAAGCCAGTCGACGCGCGCTCCAACCCCGACTTCGATGCGGGTCGTCACCTCGGCGGCGCCGGCCGACGCCTTGTAGATCTTTTCGCAGGCCTGGGTGGTAACGTCGATCTTCGTGCCGGCACCGGCAACAACGCTCCAGTCCAGCCGATCGCCGCCAGTCAGCCCGCCCGCGGTGTTGATGATGACGGCTTCCATCGAGGCGTCGAAAGTATCAGGCAAGCGGATCTTCGCCGCGCCCTCCTGATAGAGCTCGCGAATACGAGTGCGCCCATCGAGCAGCCTTGCCGCTAGATGGCCCCGTCCCTCCGCTCTTTGCGGTCTGGTACTCACTGCCGCACTCGTCATGTCGTCCTTTCAATCGCGCCACCGCTTTCCATTCACGCGCGCGAATGACGGAAAGCAAGCAATTCCCATGCCGCCCGACAAGGGCTGCCGTCCGCGCAGAAGAGATCAACGAGCCGTCGTTCTCTCTGCCGCAAATTGCGGCATTTGCCAGTCAGACGGTCAGATGGCGGCGAGCCTCCTGCGTGTCCAGCGTTTCGGCAAGCCCTTCATGCACGATCTCGCCGCGGTCCATGATGTAGACATAGTCGGCAAGCTCCCGGCAGAAATCCAGATATTGCTCGACAAGCAGGATCGCCATGCCTGTGGAATCGCGGAGATAGCGGATCGCCCGGCCGATATCTTTGATGATCGACGGCTGAATGCCCTCGGTCGGCTCGTCGAGCACGAGAATTTTCGGCCGCGTCACCATGGCGCGCCCGATTGCCAGCTGCTGCTGCTGCCCGCCGGAAAGATCGCCGCCGCGCCGTGACAACATCGATTTCAGCACCGGGAAGAGACTGAAGATATCGTCGGGAATGTTGCGGTCGCGGCGGCCAAGCGGAGCGAAGCCGGTTTCGAGATTTTCCTTGACGGTAAGCAGCGGAAAGATTTCACGCCCCTGCGGCACATAGCCGATGCCCTGCTTGGCGCGGGCAAAGGGCGGCAGGCCGTTCAGTTTTGTATCGTTGAAGGTGACGGTGCCAGCCGACAGCGGATGCTGGCCGGTGACGGCGCGCAGCAGCGAACTCTTGCCGACGCCGTTGCGCCCCAGCACGCAGGTGATCTTGCCCATCTCCGCCTTGATGGAGATGCCGCGCAGCGCCTGCGCCGCGCCATAATGCAGATTTGCGTTCTCGACTGTCAGCATCCGTTCACCCATTCCCCATCAGTTCATCAGACTGCGCCTCAGCGTCTGCAGGGCGTAGTCCTGTTCTTTCGTTCTCTCGCCGCCGGTCTCGGCCACGTCCTCGGCAATGCCGATCAATTGCTGGCGCTCCTGCATGTCGAGCGCCTTTAGCCAGAGATCCCGGAACCGGCGGATCGGATCTTCCGGACTGGTGACGTTCTTGGAAGCCCACTCGCCGAAAACCAACACCTCTTCCAGGTCGCCCGGCCGGATGATGCCTTTCATGCGGCTGCGGATAACATCCTTCGCCGCGTCGACATACATCGGCTTCTCCTTGGCAAGGCAGAAGAAAAAGGCCACCGCCGCAATCGCCGGATCGGCAATCGAGGCCAGCGGCGCTACCTCGGCCTGCTTGCGAAACTTCCTGCGCTTATAAGCGCCCCGCATGCGCTCGACGGAATCGATGATCTCGTTTCCCGCCTCGCGCACCATTTTAAAACGCCAATACCAGATGACCGCGCCGCTGAGCGCCGCGACCAGAATACCGAGAAAAGCCATGATGAAACCCCACAGTAAACCCCGCTCGTTTTAGAGCGTCTTCCATTGTCAGGTTCAAGCCTGGAAGTTGCATTCCTCACCTTCCTAGATAATTCTCGATCACCTTCGGATCCGAACTGACGAAATCGATCGATCCCTCCGCCAGCACCGATCCTTCCGCAAGGCAGGTCACCTTGACGCCGAGGTCGCGGATGAAGCCCATGTCGTGCTCAACGACGACGACCGACCGGGTCTTGGCGATATTCTTGAGCAGAATCGCCGTTTCCGCTGTCTCCGCATCCGTCATGCCGGCGACCGGCTCGTCGACGAGCAGCAGCTTCGGCTCCTGGGCAAGCAACATGCCGATCTCCAGCCATTGCTTCTGCCCGTGCGATAGATTGGCAGCCAATTCGTCGCGGCGGTGGGTCAGCCGCACGGTTTCGAGAATCTCATCGATGCGCGTCCTGTCTTCGCTCGAAAGTCGATAGAACAGCGTCGAGAAGACGGAGCGGCGGCGGTTCAGCGCCAGTTCCAGATTGTCCCAGACCGTATGGCTTTCGAAGACCGTCGGCTTCTGGAACTTGCGGCCGATGCCGAGCTGAGCGATGTCGGCCTCATCCTTCTTGGTGAGGTCGACGGTCCCGTTGAAGAAAACCTCGCCCTCATCAGGCCTGGTCTTGCCGGTGATGATATCCATCATCGTCGTCTTGCCGGCGCCGTTCGGGCCAATAATGGCGCGAAGCTCGCCGGGCTCGATGACGATTGAGAGCGAATTCAGCGCCTTGAAGCCGTCGAAGGAAACGGAGACGCCGCTGAGATAGAGCACGCTGTTGGGTTTGACGTCGGGAATCATGGGCGCTCACTCCGCTGCCTGGATTTTCGCTTCGATGTCATCTTCCTCTGCCGCCGGGGGTACAGCGTCGGTGACGGCCTTCCGTTTGCCGAGTTGGTGCGCGATGGTGCCGACGACGCCCTTCGGCAGGAACAGCGTAACGGCGACGAAGAGACCGCCGAGCGCAAACAGCCAGAACTCGGGGAAGAGACCGGTGAAAATCGTCTTACCGCCATTGACGAGGATCGCCCCGATGATCGGCCCGATCAGCGTTCCCCGCCCGCCGACCGCCGTCCAGATGACGACTTCGATGGAGTTTGCGGGCGCGAATTCGCCGGGATTGATGATGCCGACCTGCGGCACGTAGAGCGCGCCGGCAATGCCCGCCATCATCGCCGAGACGACGAAGGTGAAGAGCTTGAAATGCTCGACGCGGTAGCCGAGGAAGCGTGTGCGGCTTTCGGCGTCGCGTACGCCGACGAGCACCTTGCCGAACTTCGAGCGGACGATCGCCGAGGCAATCGTGAGCGACAGTGCTAGGAAGATTGCGGTTGCGGCAAAGAGGCTGGCGCGCGTGCCGTCCGCCTGGATGTTGAAACCGAGGATGTCCTTGAAATCGGTCATGCCGTTATTGCCGCCGAAACCCATGTCGTTGCGGAAGAAGGCAAGCAGCAGCGCATAAGTCATCGCCTGGGTGATGATCGAGAGGTAGACGCCGTTGACGCGCGAGCGGAAGGCGAACCAGCCGAAGACGAAGGCGAGCAAACCAGGCACGAGGAGCACCATCAGCGCCGCGAACCAGAACTGGTCGAAGCCGTACCAGAACCAGGGCAGCTCCTTCCAGTTCAGGAACACCATGAAGTCGGGAAGGATCGGATCGCCGTAGACGCCGCGCGAGCCGATCTGGCGCATCAGATACATGCCCATTGCATAACCGCCGAGCGCGAAGAAGGCGCCGTGGCCGAGCGAAAGGATGCCGCAGAAGCCCCAGACGAGATCGAGCGCCAGCGCCAGCAGCGCATAGGTCAGATACTTGCCAAACAGCGCCATGATGTAGGTCGGGACGTGAAGCGGATGGGTTGGCCCGGTGGCGAGGTTCAGCACCGGCACGAGAATGGCGACCGCCAGCAGCAGGGCGACGGCGATTGAGATCCTGCGATCGAGCGATCGGAGAAGGAAGGCCGTTATCATGCTTCCACCGCCCTTCCTTTGAGTGCGAAGAGCCCGCGCGGACGCTTCTGGATGAACAGAATGATGAGGACGAGCACCAGGATTTTACCGAGCACGGCGCCGGCGAAGGGCTCAAGGAACTTGTTGACGACGCCGAGCGACAGGGCGCCGACCAGCGTGCCCCAGAGATTGCCGACCCCGCCGAATACGACGACCATGAAGCTGTCGATGATGTAGTTCTGGCCGAGGTTCGGCGAGACGTTATCGATCTGCGAGAGCGCCACACCGGCCATGCCGGCGATGCCGGAGCCGAGCGCGAAGGTGAAGGCGTCGACCCAGCCGGTGCGGATGCCCATGGAGGAAGCCATGCGCCGGTTCTGTGTCACCGCCCGCATCTGCAGCCCGAAGGCGGAGCGCTTGAGCAGCATCAGGAGCGTCAGGAATACCACCACAGAGAAGGCGATGATCCAGAGCCGGTTCCAGGTGATGACCAGCCCGCCGAAATCGAAGGCACCGGACATCCAGCTCGGATTGCGGACCTCGCGGTTGGTCGGGCCGAAATAGCTGCGGATCGCCTGCTGCAAGATCAGCGACACGCCCCAGGTGGCAAGCAGGGTCTCCAGCGGGCGGCCGTAGAGATAGCGGATCACCGAACGTTCGATGACGAGACCGACCAGACCGGTGAAGAGGAAGGCAGCCGGCACCGCGAAGGCCATTGAATAATCGGCAAGCGAGGGGAAGGCCCAGGCAATCGTTTCCTGCACGACATAGGTCGTATAGGCGCCGATCATCACCATCTCGCCATGCGCCATGTTGATGACGCCCATGACGCCGAAGGTGATGGCAAGGCCGATAGCGGCCAAGAGCAGCACCGAGCCGAGCGACAGGCCGTACCAGACGTTCTGGACGACGTCCCAGAGCGCCAGGTCACGGTTGATCGAATTGATCTCCGTCTGGATCGCGGGCTTCAGATCGTCGGGCGCATTCGCGATCGCCGTCGTCAGGATCGTCAGCGCATCGCGGCCGCCGCGGGCGGCGATCATATCGATGGCAGCCCGCTTCTCCTCGAGACCGGCATCGCTCTTCAGCACCATCACGGCCCGCGCCGCTTCCATCGTGTTTTTGATCTCGCCATCCTTCTCGGCTGAAAGAGCCGAATTCAGGAGTTCGAGATTGGCAGGATCGGCATCCCTAAGCATGCCCTCGGCCGCAGCGAGCCGCGCCGAGCGATCCGGGCTCAGAAGCGTCAGCTGGCTCATCATCGTCGTGATCGTGGTGCGCAGTGCATTGTTGATCTTGACCTTCGACATCAAGTCGGGGTCGACATCGCCAACCGCCTCGCCGGTGATCGGATCGGAATAGGTAGGCTCGTCCTCCGTGCCGCCTTGCACGAGGACGGGGCCGCCTTCCGAATTGACGTAGAGTTGGCCGTCGCTCAGCTGCTGCAGGATCTGGCTGACATGCGTATCCCCGGAAGCGGCAAGCGCCCGGATGGCCGCGTCGCGCTCGGGAAAGCCGCCGACGCCGAGCGCATCGACGAGAGCGTGCACGTCGTCCTCGGCGCGAAGGCCGGTCCCAGAAAGCGTCAGGCCCGAAAGCATCAGACAAAATGTCAGAAGGAGAATCTGGATGGCGCGAAACATCGGCTCTCTCGCCTTGAGTGTCGTCGGCCTTGCGGCGCAGCGGTAAAGATGGAGCATCCGCCCGGATCGGCTCCGGACGGAAGTCTTCAGGCTATCAGCGGATGGGTCTCCTCAGGAGCCCTTGCCGCCGCACTTGCCGGTGGCAACGTTGAAGTTGCCGCAGTTCAACGGCTTGCGCCAATCAGAGATCAGGTCCTTGGAGTCCGGCAGATAGTCCGACCATTCGTCGCCGACGACAGCGGGCGTTTGCTGGACGATTTCGAACTGGCCGTTGGCCTGGATTTCACCAATCAGCACCGGCTTGGTGATGTGGTGGTTGGGCATGACGGTGGCATAGCCGCCGGAGAGGTTCGGAACGGTCACGCCGATGATGTTATCGAGAACGGCATCGGTATTGGTGGTGCCGGCGGCCTCGACGGCCTTCACCCAGGCGTTGAAGCCGATATAGGCGGCCTCCATCGGATCGTTCGTCACACGCTTGTCGTTCTTTGTGAAGGCGTGCCATTCCTTGATGAACTTCTTGTTGGCGGGGCTTTCCACCGACTCGAAGTAGTTCCAGGCAGCGAGATGGCCGACGAGCGGCTTGGTGTCGAGGCCAGCAAGCTCTTCTTCGCCGACCGAGAAGGCGACAACCGGAATGTCGGTCGCCTTGATGCCCTGGTTGCCGAGCTCCTTGTAGAACGGCACGTTGGCATCGCCATTGATCGTGGAGACCACGGCGGTCTTCTTGCCGGCCGAGCCGAATTCCTTGATCTTGGCGACCTCGGTCTGCCAGTCGGAGAAGCCGAACGGCGTGTAGTTGACGAGAATGTCTTCCTTCGGAATGCCCTTGGATTCGAGATAGGCTGCCAGGATCTTGTTGGTCGTGCGCGGATAGACATAGTCGGTGCCTTCGAGCACGAAGCGCTTCACGCCTTCGGTCTTCATCAGATAGTCGACAGCCGGGATCGCCTGCTGGTTCGGAGCCGCACCGGTATAGAAGATGTTGCGCGAGGATTCCTCGCCTTCATACTGCACAGGGTAGAAGAGCAGCGAGTTCAGCTCTTCGAAAACCGGCAGGACGGACTTGCGCGAGGACGACGTCCAGCAGCCGAAGACCGCGGCGACCTTGTCCTTTTCGATCAGCTCACGCGCCTTTTCGGCAAAGAGCGGCCAATCGGACGCCGGATCGACGACGACAGCTTCGAGCTTCTTGCCGAGAAGGCCGCCCTTCTTGTTCTGCTCGTCGATGAGCATCAGCATGGCGTCTTTCAGCGTGGTTTCGGAAATTGCCATCGTGCCCGAGAGCGAATGCAGCACGCCGACCTTGATCGTATCGTCGGCGGCAATCGCGCTGCTGAAGGCAGCCGACGCTGTCATGATGGCGCCGAGCGCGGCACCCGTAATCGTGGATTTGAGATTCATATGGTTGATCCCCTCTCTTGTTCCGCAACAGGCCGGAAACGGAGTTAACTGTTGCCGAGAGGACTATCGGGTGCTGCAGCGCAAAAACACATACGCAAAATGACGTAGGCGCGGGGGTCGAATGCGCAGTCATGACGAGGAGGGC
The DNA here is from genome assembly GCF_002531885.1 of Rhizobium sp. L9. Taxonomy (NCBI): domain Bacteria; kingdom Pseudomonadati; phylum Pseudomonadota; class Alphaproteobacteria; order Hyphomicrobiales; family Rhizobiaceae; genus Rhizobium; species Rhizobium sp. L9. The sequence continues at coordinate 56,445 of NZ_NWSZ01000024.1, forward strand.
ATCCCCGCCGCAGGGGTGCCCGGTCGGTTCGATATTAGCCGTCGATCGTCAAGGTGACCGAGCTCGGGCCGTAAGACAGGGTCGCCCTGTGGCCGGAGATGGTGAACTTGCCGAAGGTGCCGGTAATGGCGGCAGCCTTCAGGATTTCGATCTTCGTTCCCGGCGCCGGCGCAAAGCCATGGGCGAGCGCCACGTCAAGATCGCCGGCAAGCGTCGCCTTGCCTGCAACGACCAGCGTGCCGGCGCCATTCGCGCCGAGCGTCGGCTTCGCCGTCGCACTGGCGAGCTGCTGATAGTCGCCGCCCACGGCTAAGGGCCTGTCGGCGGCCACAATGAGCGAACCGCCATTGACCATCAACCCGCCGGCGCCGAGGGCCGAGGGAGAGCCGGCAACCAGCACGCCCTCTTCCAGCACGGTGCCGCCGGCATAGCTGTTGGCGCCGGAAAGACCGAGAATGCCGCTGCCGCGCTTCACCAGTCTGCCCTTGCCGCCGATGTCGTTGCGCCAGGTATCGATCGCATTGAAGCCGCCCTTTGCCGCATCCATCGTCACGGTCACGTCGTGTTCGAAGGCGCCGTAACCGTCGGCGCCGGCAAACAGGTTGAGGCGGCCGTAGCCTTCCGTGTCGTCGAGCAGCGGATAGCCCGAGGCGATTTCCGTTGTACCAAGCACCTCGCGGCGCTGTTCACCATCAAGATAGGGCAGACGGGTTTCCAGAAGCGCTTCGGCGCCCTCCGGCACGCGGGCCGGCTGATCCGTCGCATGGATCGTCGGCAGCCCATAGCTCAGGCGCTGCAGCACATAGGCACGATTGGCTTCGTGATCGGCGAAACGGTCCGCCGAAAGCGGCGCCGCATGGGCGGCGACTTCGAGCGCGCCCGCATCCGCAACACCCGACTTGGCGATCAGCCATGACTGCGCCTGGGCGTAGGCAGCGCTCTTCAGCGCTGAATTGTCGGACTTGTTCAGGTTATAGACGACAGTGGCGGTGCCGAGCATGCGGCCGCCCATCACGTCGAGCGGAGAGTGCATGCCTGCAAGGATGCGGTCTTCACCCATTTCGCTGGCGCGGGCGATCATTTCCTGGAATCGCTGCGGCACCAAATAGGCCATGGCGAGCGCATCCCGCCAGGCTTCCGCCGTATGTCCGCTGGGGAAGCCACCGTCCTCGACCGGCTTGCTGCTTTTGGCGGGCTCGAGCGTCGGGACGACCGAGACGTCCGGGCTCCAGCGATAGGGACGGGCATATTTGAAATAGCGCTTGGCGGGCTCCGTCGAGCCATCGCCGCTTGCGGCATTGATGAAGTCGATGGCGAGGCCCATGTCCGGGTTGGCGTCGGTCTTGTTTTCCGTATCCGCTTTGCTGCCGGCGCCGCGATTGTTGCCCTTGTCGTCATATTTGACCGTCGTCGCGTCGGCCGCCACCTCAGTGATCGTGGTGATCTGCTTGGAACCGGCCTTCCAGGCATCCGTCAGCGGACCAAGACCATCGACGATGCTGGCATTCTTGCCGCGCCGATCGTCAAGATAGGCGGCCACCGCCTGCTCGGCCGTTCGCGCCTGCGTCGCCTTCACGACATAGCCGATATTAGCATCATGGACTGGCCTGTTGACGATCTGGCCGTCGGTCTTGCTGAAGGGAATGCCGTCCCAATCTGTCTTGGCGACTGCAGGGCAATTGTCCTTGGCTGCGGCTTCCACACCGGCATCGACGAAGGGCGTGCGCGGGGTCCAGACTTCGAGGAAGCCGGAGAGAAGATGGACGGCGGCGTTGGTGTCGGCCGTCGAGAAGCAAGCGTCACCGCGCTTGTTGGTGTTTCCGGTCTCGGCATAGGGCGCTTTCGCACTTGTGGCTTGCTCTGCGGCGGCAAGCGAGGGCACGACCGAAAGAAGGCTGACGAGAGCGGTGCTCAGGCGGCAAAGTTTTGAAACAGACATGAGTATACCCGAAATGGTTTAACGAGTGGCGGCAGGGTTAGAGCGGATATGTGACAGAGCCGTTTCAAAAATATGACTGTTCTGCAAATCCGCCAGTGCTCACCCCTTGCCTTTCCCGTCCATCCCGCCAAAACTGCCGTGGAAACGATGAGCCCAACGAGAGTGCCGGAAAGAGGGCATGACAGCGCGCCAACGCATCATTCCGGTGAGACGCGAATATAATCGCTGGGTCGCCAACCAGACGCTTGAAGACTATGCGCTGCGCTTCACCGCAAAGAGCGCCCGCCATTTTTCGTCTGAGCGCATCTCGCAGACGGCAATCGGCGCGATCTCGTTCCTGGCGCTCGAAGCGATCGGCGGGGCGATCACCCTCTCCTACGGCACCACCAACGCCTTCTACGCCATCATCGTCGCCTCGATCGTCATGCTGGCAATCGGCCTGCCGATCAGCCGCTACGCCATCCGCCACGGCGTCGACATCGATCTTCTGACGCGCGGCGCCGGCTTCGGCTACATCGGCTCGACCATCACCTCGCTGATCTATGCGAGCTTCACCTTCATGCTGTTTGCGATAGAGGCCTCGATCATGTCCGGGGCCCTGGAGCTCACCCTCGGCATTCCGCTCTGGATCGGCTACATCATCAGCGCCGTCATGGTGATCCCGCTAGTGACGCACGGCGTGCGGCTGATCAGCAAGTTCCAGCTGATCACCCAGCCCTTCTGGATCGTGCTGAACATCCTGCCCTTCATCTTCATCGCCTTCATGGACTGGGAGAAATTCGATCTCTGGCGCGCCTTTTCAGGCATCCGCCACGCTTCCGGCCCGCCCGGTACCATCGCCGACTTCGATCTGATGGAGTTCGGCGCCGCCTCCGCCGTCATTCTGGCCCTGATGTCGCAGATCGGCGAGCAGGCCGATTTCCTCCGCTTCCTGCCGCCGGCGCTGCAGCGCAAATGGCGCCATCGCCTAGCCGTCTTCCTTGCCGGACCCGGCTGGGTTATCATCGGCGCGCCGAAGCTGCTTGCCGGCTCCTTCCTGGTCGTGCTCACCTTCACTTCCGGCGTTCCCCTCGACCGCGCCGCCGATCCCGCGCAGATGTACCTCACCGCCTTCGGCTACATGGTTCCCTGGCACAATGCCGCGCTGCTGCTTATGGCCGCCTTCGTTGTCGTCTCGCAGCTCAAGATCAACGTGATGAACGCCTATGCCGGCTCGCTCGCCTGGTCGAATTTCTTCTCCCGGCTGACCCACAGCCATCCCGGCCGCGTTATTTGGCTTGTCTTCAATGTTGCGATCGCTCTGCTGTTGATGGAACTCGGCATCTACCGGCTGCTGGAGGAGACGCTCGGCATCTTCTCGATCATCGCGATGGCCTGGCTCTGCACGATCTCCGCCGATCTCTTCATCAACAAGCCGCTGGGGCTCGCGCCTGCCGGCATCGAGTTCAAGCGCGCCCATCTCTACGACATCAACCCGGTCGGCCTCGGCGCCATGACGCTGTCGGCGACGATATCGCTGATCGCCCACTTCGGCGCTTTCGGCGAGATGGCCGCGTCGCTTGCTCCCTATATCACCCTCGTCATCGCGCTGGCTGCCTCGCCTGCCATTGCCTGGGCGACCAGGGGCAAGTTCTATCTCGCCCGCAAGCCGCGCCAGAGCTGGAAGAATCTGACCAGCATCACCTGCTCTGTCTGCGAGCATCCTTTCGAGCCGGAGGATATGGCCTGGTGCCCGGCCTATGCAGCCCCGATCTGCTCGCTCTGCTGTTCGCTCGACAGCCGCTGCCACGACATGTGCAAGCCGGCCGCGCGTTTCAACGCCCAGGTCGGAACGGTCGCGAGGACGCTGCTGCCGGAGAGCGTTCTGGGCAAGCTGACGACACGCCTTGGCCGCTACGGCATCGCCGTGGCGCTGGCGCTGACCGCCATCGGCGCGATCCTGGCGATGATCGCCCATCAGGTCGCCTCCGCCTCGCCGGAGACGGCAGAGGTGGTCAATCGCACTATTCTGATCGTCTTCTTCGTCTTCTCGGTGATATCAGGCGTCGTCTGCTGGTTCTATGTGCTCGCCCATGATAGTCGCGTCGTCGCCGAGGAGGAATCCTCGCGCCAGAACACGCTGCTGCTCAAAGAAATCGCCGCCCACAAGAAAACCGATGCGGCCCTTCAGAACGCCAAGGAGACGGCCGAGGCCGCCAACCGCGCCAAGAGCCGCTATGTCGTCGGCCTCAGCCACGAGCTGCGCACACCTTTGAACGCCGTGCTCGGCTATGCCCAGATCCTCGAACGCGACGAAACGATCCCGGCGCCGCGCCAATCCTCGATCAAGGTCATCCGCCGCAGCGCCGAACATCTCTCGGGGCTGATCGACGGCCTGCTCGATATTTCGAAGATCGAGGCCGGCCGCCTGCAGGTCTATTCCAACGAGATCAATATCCATGACTTCCTCGACCAGATCGTCGAGCTGTTCCGCCCGCAGGCGCAGGCCAAGGGGCTTGTCTTTCTACATGACCGTTCGCCTGTTTTGCCGCAATTCGTCCGCACCGACGAAAAGCGCCTGCGCCAGATCCTCGTCAACCTGCTCTCCAATGCCATCAAGTTCACCGACGAAGGCAGCGTCGCCTTCGATGTCGCCTATCGCAGCCAGGTCGCGACCTTCACCGTCACCGATACCGGCCGCGGCATTGCCGAAAAAGACCTGACACGCATCTACGAACCTTTCCAGCGGGGCGAGGCAGACAGCGTGCGGCCGATGCCTGGCCTCGGCCTCGGCCTCACCATCACCCGGCTTCTGACCAACACGCTCGGCGGCGAGATTGCGGTATCGAGCGTCAAAGACGAAGGTTCGACATTCCGTGTGCGGCTCATGCTGTCCGCCGTCATGCGCGCCGCCGCGCCGCCGCAGGAAAAACGCATCGTCGGTTACGACGGTCCGCGCCGCACCATCGTCGTCGTCGACGATAATGAGGATCACCGCGAGATGATGCGTGAAATCCTGGCGCCGCTCGATTTCATCGTGCTGACGGCGGCAGGCGGCGCCGAGTGCCTGACACTGATCGACGGCATCCAGCCCGATCTGTTCCTCGTGGATATACTGATGCCCGGCATGAGCGGCTGGCAGCTCGTCTCGCGTCTGCGTGAGGCCGGCCAGACGGCACCGATGCTGATGCTTTCGGCCAATATTGGCGATGCGACGGTTCTGAGCGACAGCGACGACAGCCACAATGACGCTATCGGCAAACCGATCGACATTCGCCAACTGCGTGACAAGCTTGCCCTGCATCTCGGCCTGAATTGGGTCTATGCCGATGATGCGCCCGCCGCTCCTGCAAAGATCGAGGCGCAGCTGCTAGGCCCGGGTGCAGCCCATGTGCAGGAATTGCTACGGCTCGGCGAGATCGGTTACATCAAGGGCATCGAAGCCAAGCTTTCGGACCTTGCCAAGGTGGAGGCAAATCGGCCATTCACGGAGGCTCTTCGACCCTATGTGGCCGCCTTCGATCTGGCCGGCTTCATGTCCTTCCTGCACGACTTCGACGAAAAGGTGGAATCCATTGGCTGAGCCGGCCCTCCCCCGCGACATCGTTTTGCTGGTCGACGACTCGCCGGAGGCACTCGGTTTCCTGACGGATGCGCTCGAACAGTCCGGCTTCTCCGTTCTCATCGCCACCTCGGGCACGGCAGCGCTTGGCATCGTCGAGCGCATCACGCCTGATCTGATCCTGCTCGACGCTGTGATGCCTGTGATGGATGGCTTTGAGACCTGCCGCAGGCTGAAGGCAAATGCCGCAGTCGGCCAGGTGCCGGTGATTTTCATGACCGGCCTGACGGAGACCGAGCATGTCGTGCACGCGTTGGAATCCGGCGGCGTCGATTACCTCACCAAACCGATCAACATCGACGAACTGCGCGCCCGCATCCGCGTCCATCTGCGCAATGCCCGCTCGGCCCAGAGCGCCCGCGTTGCGCTGGACGCTGCCGGCCGTCACCTGCTGGCGGTCAAGGGCGATGGTGCGATCCACTGGTCGACGCCGCAGGCAACGCGGCTCGTCAATGCCGCCATGGGCAGTGACGACGGCATTGAGATCGTCGTCCGTCATATTGCCGGCTGGATGCGCGACCGCGCAGGCGCGGGACGAGACGGCATCATCTCAATCACCCATGCCGGCCAGGCAGCGCTGCAGCTTGCCTTCCTTGGCGCGATCGGCCCGGATGAATATCTCTTCCGCCTCACCGCCGCCAGCCACCGTAGCGACGACGAGATGCTGCGCCAACGTTTTTCGCTCACCCAACGAGAATCCGAAGTGCTGCTCTGGATCGCCAAGGGCAAGGCCAACCGTGACATCGGCGAAATACTGGGTTTGTCGGCGCGCACCGTGAATAAGCACCTCGAACAGATCTACGTGAAACTCGGGGTAGAGAACCGCGCATCGGCCGCCGTGAAGGCGACGCATGTGCTGCATGAGATGTGATGGATAGCGGAAGGCGTTCCGTGGATCACGTCTCCTCCACCGCACCGCTGACAAGCGGCAGCAGTACCACCTTCTCCATCCGGCCAAGCCAGCGCCGCTTCACCGGCTGACCGCCCGGTGGATGAAGCGCCGCCAAAAAAGAAGCCCGGTGAACCGGGCTTCAATGATCATATTCCTAGAGAGGAAGCTAAGCTTACTTGGTCTCCTGCGGGACGTAGGTGTACTTGCCGTCCGCGCCCTTCTTCCATTCGTACATGATGTAGCCAGGAATCTTCGGGTCGCCCTTTTCGTCGAACGAAATGTCGCCGAGCACCGTCGGGAACGGACCCTTTTCCTTCATGGCCGTGGCAACGGCTTCAGGGTCCACCGAACCGGCAGCCTTGGCAGCGCCGGCAATCGCCTGCATCGCAGCGTAGGAGTAGAGCGTATAGGCTTCCGGGTTGAAACCAGCAGCCTTGAACTTCTCGACGAGCTCCTTGTTCGCCGGGTTCAGCGTCGGATCGGGGCCGAAGGTGTTCAGGGTACCGGCGACAGCGTCACCAGCGATAGAGGCCAGCTCGTTCGAAACGATGCCGTCACCGGAAACCAGCGTTGCCTTCAGGCCCTGGTCTGCGGCCTGACGGATGATGAGACCGGCTTCGGTGTGCAGACCGCCCCAATAGATGATCGAGACGCCGGCTTCCTTCATCTTGGCGATGAGGGCCGAGAAGTCCTTGTCGCCGACGTTGATGCCTTCGTACATGACTTCCGTGAGGCCGGCGGCATTCATCGCCTTCTTGGTTTCGTCTGCAAGGCCCTGACCGTATGGGGTCTTGTCGTGAATGACGGCGATCTTGGCGTCCTTGAAGTGGTCGGCGAGATACTTGCCGGCGATGGCGCCCTGCTGGTCGTCACGGCCGCAGGTGCGGAACGTGTTCCAGAGGCCCCGTTCCGTGAACTTCGGGTTCGTAGCGGCCGGGGTGATTTCGAGGATGCCGTTTTCGGCATAGACTTCCGAAGCCGGGATTGAAACGCCCGAGTTGAAGTGGCCGATGACGAACTTGACGCCGTCGGCAACGAATTTATTGGCGACCGAAATGCCCTGCTTCGGGTCGGAAACGTCGTCGCCAAGCTCGATCTTGATCTGCTCGCCATTGATGCCGCCAGCAGCGTTGATGTCGGCGGCTGCCTGCTCGGCACCCTTCTGAAGCTGAGCGCCGAAAGCGGCGTTCGGGCCGGTCAGCGGACCAGCGACAGCGATGAGGACGTCGGCCCAAGCGTTGCCGCTGAAGGCGACCATCGCCGTCAGAGCCACTGCCGACAGAAGAGACTTCTTCATATTGTTACTCCCAATTTTTGGGCGGGTTCCGGTCCAAGGCCCGACGCATTACCCACCATAGACTGCGCCAGGAAAGCTGTTCCGCTCTGAAGGCAATTCATGCCTAGTTTCAACGGACTGTCAATGTTTGTCCTTCCACGAAAACGCGGAAGTTTTTTCGTACAGCCAGTAATAGTTGTTGACCATCTGATTGGTACGGCGAAAGCGAAAGCCCGCCGTCGAGAAGACAAGCAAGGTCACGAAGTCGATGCCATAGTAGAGGGCGCTGAGCATCGGCCCATTGAACAGGGCGTGGTGTAGAAACTGCATCGCCCAGGCAAGGAGGAAGGTGTACACGACGGCCAGCGGATAATTGTTCCAGCCGTCAGCAACCGCCTTGCCGGCTCGCCAGGCCGTCCAGAAGCCGATCAGAACCACGAGGGCGCGAATGACGACGCGAACGCCGTCGTCACTTTCGAAGAAAAGTCCCTGCATGTTAAACTCTCCCTTCGACTAGTGTCTTCCGCCTTCGAGATAGGCGGCGCGGACTTCCGGATTGGCGAGCAGTTCCTTGCCGGAGCCGCTCATCGTCACCTTGCCGTTCACCATCACATAAGCGCGGTGCGAAAGCCTCAGTGCCGCGAATGCGTTCTGCTCGACGAGGAACACGGTGAGGCCTTCCTGCTCGTTGAGCTTCCGGATCGCTTCGAAAATCCCCTTAACGATCAGCGGCGCCAGGCCGAGCGAAGGTTCGTCGAGCAGCAAGAGCTTCGGACGCGCCATCAGCGCGCGGCCGATCGACAGCATCTGCTGCTCGCCGCCCGAAAGCGTGCCGCCGCGCTGGGCATGGCGTTCCTTGAGGCGCGGGAAGAGCGTGAAGATCTTCTCGACGTCCTCAGCAAAATATTTGAGATTGTCGAGACCCGCGCCCATCTGAAGGTTTTCCATGACCGTCATGCGCGGGAAGATGCGACGCCCTTCCGGCGACTGCGCGATGCGCAGGCGTGCGATTTCATGGGTCGGCATACGGGTGATCTCGCGACCCTCGAAGACGACCGATCCCTTACGGGCCTGGGGGCTGCCGCAGATCGTCATCATCAGTGTCGACTTTCCGGCGCCATTCGCGCCGATCAGACTGACGATCTCGCCCTTGTTGACCTCGACATCGATGCCGGCCAGCGCGCGGATATTGCCGTAATAAGTTTCGACGCCATTCACCTGAAGAAGCGGTTGACCCGTCATGACTGCATCGCCCATCAGTTTGCGCCTCCTTCGAGCTGCTCGACGGTTGCGATCACCTCTTCCACTTCTTCATCCTCGACGCCGAGATAGGCCGCAATGACCTTTGGATCGTGCTTCACATGGTCCGGCGTGCCGTCGGAAATCTTCTGGCCATATTCGAGGACGACGACGTGATCGGAGATTTCCATAACCACAGACATGTCATGCTCGATAAGGAGAATGGAGGTTCCGGTATCGGCGCGAATGCCCTGCAGAAGCTCGTTGAGCTTAGCGGATTCGCGTGGGTTGAGGCCTGCGGCCGGTTCGTCCAGGCAGAGCAATTCCGGGCCCGTGCACATTGCACGTGCGATCTCGAGACGGCGCTGGGCGCCGTAAGGCAGATCGCCTGCCGGATCGTCTGCACGCTCGATCAGATCGGCCTTTTCAAGCCAATGACGCGCCAACTCGACGGCTGCGGCGGCTTCTCGCCGATAAGGGCCGACGCCGATGAGGCCGAGAATGGTATAACCCGACGCCTGCATCAGCTTGTTGTGCTGGGCGACGAGCAGATTTTCCAGAACCGTCAGGCCGGAAAACAGCCGGATGTTCTGGAAGGTGCGCGCCACCTTGGCTTCCTTGGTGATACGAAAGTCCGGGAGACGCTCCAGCAGGTACTGCTTGCCGCTTCTCTGATTAAGCGTGATCATCCCCATCGTCGGCTTATAGAAGCCGGTGATGCAGTTGAAGACGGTGGTCTTGCCGGCGCCGTTCGGACCGATCAACGCGGTGATGTCGCCGCGTTTGGCCTCGAAGGAGAAGTCGTTGATGGCCATCAGGCCGCCGAACTTCATCGACAGGTGCTCGACCTTGAGAAGCGTGTCGCTCGACATCGTATTGGTGACGGGGCTCATCAACCGTGGCCCTCCTTGGTGAAGCTTCCGGATACGGCCTTGCGTGTCTTGAGGAAGGCGGTTGGTTCACGCGATCCGACGAAGCCGCGCGGTTTGAACAGCATGACGACCACCATTGCGAGACCGAAGAGCAGCATGCGGTAGAGTTCCGGCGTGAAGTCGGGCCCGAAGACTGCTTTCAGGAAATCCATTTCGCGCAACGCTTCGGTACCGCCCACCATGACGATCGCGGCGATCGCAATGCCGGTCAGCGAGCCCATGCCGCCGAGAACGACGATGGCGAGAACGACGGCCGATTCCAGGAAGATGAAGGATTCCGGCGAGACGAAGCCCTGGCGAGCGGCGAAGAACGAACCCGCGAAGCCGCCGAACATGGCTCCGGTCGCGAACGCCGTCAGCTTGGTCGTCACCGTATTGATGCCGAGCGAACGACAAGCGATCTCGTCTTCACGCAGCGCTTCCCAGGCACGCCCGATCGGCATGCGCCGCAGGCGGATGGTGACGTAAGCCGTCAACATGCACAGCGCCAGGATCAGGTAAAAGAGGAAAATCTTGTAGTAGGCGGAAGACATCGGCAGGTGAAAGAGCTTGGCAAAGCCGCCGGCCGTCGCATCGAAGGGAATGCCGAAGAGCGTCGCCTTTGGAATGCTTGAGATACCGAAGGTTCCCTTGGTCACGTCGGTCCAGTTGATCAGCACGAGGCGGATGATTTCACCGAAGGCGAGCGTGACGATGGCGAGATAGTCGCCGCGCAGACGCAGCACCGGGAAGCCGAGAATGACGCCCCAGAGCGCGGCCAGGATGCCGGAAAGCGGCAGGAGCAACCAGAAGGATAGGCCGAAATAGCTCGACAGAAGGGCATAGGAATAGGCGCCGACCGCATAGAAGGCGACATAGCCGAGATCGAGAAGGCCCGCGAGGCCGACGACGATGTTCAGCCCCCAGGCGAGCATCACGTAGATCAGGATCTGGATGCCGAAATTGTCGACCCACTTCAATGAGCCCTGAGCGCCGACTGCCGCCACGATCACCATCGGATAGAGCAGCAGCGCAATCAGCGCGATCTTCAGGAAATGCCGATGGAAGAAGCTCTTCTCGGTCGAAATGTCGAGATCGCCCTCCCGCGCCTTCCGCAATTTGCGGCGGTCGATATTCGGCTTGATGAAAACGACCATGGCGAAACGGCCGATCGCCGCGATGGCGACGAAAATCGCCAGCAGACCCCAGCGCTGGATGATGATGAGCTCGTTATTGATGTTCTGGTCGGTCTTCAGACCGACATAAAGAACAAACATACCGAGCGACAGGACGGCGGCGAAAAGGGCTTCGATAAGACCTTTGCGGACAAGTCCGGCATCGGGCTTGCCTGCAGAATTCTCGATGTTTGCCATGACGTTATACCTTCTCGACTTCCGGCCGTCCGAGGATGCCCGTCGGCTTGAAGATCAGCACGAAAGCGAGGATGGCGAAGGTCGCCACATCCTTATACGCGATGGTGAAATAGGCCGACCACAGCGATTCGATCAGGCCGATCATCAACCCGCCGAGAACGGCGCCCGGCAACGAGCCGATGCCGCCGAGAACGGCTGCGGTAAATGCCTTCACACCCGGCGTGAAACCATCGGCGAACGAAGCGACGCCATAATACATCAGATACATCGTCCCGGCGACGGCAGCCAGCGCCGCCCCCATGACGAAAGTGATCGAGATCGTCTGGTCGACATTGACCCCGAGCAGCGCCGCCATCTTGCGATCCTGCTCCGTGGCGCGCTGGGCGCGGCCAAGCGCGGTATGATTGACGATATACCAGAAGACGGTCAGCAGCACCGCCGTGATCAGAATGATGATGATCTGCTTCAGCGACACCGAGATGTTGCCGAACTGGTAAACCGAGCTCACCATCGGCGGGATCGGCTTGTTGCGCGGTCCCTGCGTCACCTGGATGAAGTTGGACAGCACGATCGACATGCCGATTGCGGTGATCAACGGTGCAAGGCGGAAGGATCCGCGCAGCGGACGGTAGGCAACACGCTCGATCGTCCAATTCCACAAGCTCGTCATCAGCATCGCAACGACAAGCATGGCCAGCAGCAAAATTGCCACCGGGAGACCTGCGAAGATGGATGTAAGGACGAGAAAGACGATAAGAGCGGCGAAACCACCGAGCATGAAGATGTCGCCATGGGCGAAATTGATCATGCCGATAATGCCATAAACCATCGTATAGCCGATAGCCACGAGGCCATAGATGGATCCGAGCGTCAGCCCATTGAAGAGCTGCTGGACGAAATACTCCATATGTCGTTTTCCCCTGGATGCGAGCCGAAGATGCTGCATCTCTTTTTGGTTATTCGGCTCCTCGTTCAAGGAACCTCATAGGCCGCATCCATACCGGTTTCGTTGAAAATGTGAAGACAAAAAGGGTCTACTCCAGCAGATTCTTGTTCGAACAGGCCTAAATGGCGCATTTTGAACCAGAATCCACAGAAAATCGGCAAAGCCCGACCCATTTTTAGCCAAAATCCTCTGCCGGCTTAACCATCCGGCAAGCGCGCCTTCGATTTCCTGCGTCGCTTCCCGCGTAAGCTATTCCGCAAGGCTGGAAGAAAGCGCAAATTCAACCCTTGAGCCCGCAGTTTTTGCGAATGGTTTTTCACATGTAAATGCCGCCATCCTCGCCTGACAGCTGCATGAACTTATGGTAGCATCAACTATCTGCGTTATCGGGGGTGCGGGGCGCGGCGAGAACCACCATATCGATATCTGGTGCGACAGGGATGGTTGACGACGAGCGACAGCGGGCGCTCGCGGCGCGGCGAACGGCAAAGGACAATGCTGACCACATTTGAAAAGGCGGCGCTCGAAGCTGGTAAGGCCATCATCGCGGTTTTGCGCGAAGGCTTTCCCATCGCCATGAAGGCGGACGCAAGTCCGGTTACGGTTGCCGACGAGGAGGCCGAACGCATTATCCTTGCCCATCTCTCCAGGGATTATCCCGACATACCCGTCGTGGCGGAAGAGTCGGTTGCCGCTGGCAACGTGCCCGACATCAGCGGCCGGGGCTTCTTCCTCGTCGACCCGCTCGACGGCACCCGTGAATTCGTCGACGGACGGCAGGAATTCACCGTCAACATCGCCTATATCGAGAACGGCGCCCCGCTCGCCGGGATCGTCTACGCGCCGGCGCTCGGGCTCGCCTTCTCAGGAGAACGCGGCCGTGCCGAAAGGCTTGATGTCACCAAGGACTTCACCATTGGGGCACGCACCGCAATTGCCGTGCGCGAGCAGCCGGACGATCGGCTGGCACTTGCAAGCCTTCGTCACAACAGCCCGGAGACAGGAACCTTCCTCGCCGATCATGCGATCTCCAAATGCACCAATATCGGCTCTTCGCTGAAATTCTGCCTGTTGGCGGAAGGCAAGGCCGACGTTTATCCACGCTTCACCCGCACGATGGAATGGGACACTGCGGCCGGCGACGCGGTGCTGCGCGCCGCCGGAGGGTCGACGGTGACGCTCGACGGGGCGCTGCTGACCTATGGCAAGACGGGGGCGGCGGCCGATTTCGACTTTGCAAACCCGAACTTCATCTCCTGGGGCGGCAGGAAACGCGTCCTCGAACCCGCGTGACCATCCAGGCATTCGGCAAATGCCGCGATAGCGCGATCCCGCCCATTATGATGTTCTGAGCCTGCCGCGGCATTCCCTATCGCGTTCGAGTCGCACAGCACACCCTCGCACCAACTGGGAAGTGATTTGGCCGGGGCGGTCGCGTGATTCCGGGCCGGCTTAACTCTCCATCGCTCACAGTTTGGAGCTCGTCGATTCGGCCTTGATTTTGTCATATTCTGACACAGTTTGAGAACGGCCGAACATATCCGGCAAAAAAATTCACGTCGGAATTCGTTAAAAATGCCGTCAGCCAACCGTCGGTCGCGTGTCGAAACAACACGAGGACAGCCCTATGGAAGCCATGGCCAAAGGCCTAGAAACCTTGACGAAATTGTAATTCTTAACGAAATATCATGAGCTTGCCTCAACTTAACGCAGGTGCGAAAGATTTGTTGCGATGCGATATTTCTCTGGACACCATTACACAATTGTCGCATTTTTCCGTTTTAGTAGGGTTACCAACACCTGAGTGCAGCCCTGGTCACAGGGCAAACCATTGATCGCCTATTGCCGCCGCGCCCCTCGAAGACAACAGAGTACGATCCTTGAGCATCACGGAATTAAACAACACCATTTCAACTGATTCCTTCCGGCCGAGCCGCCGCCAGCAGCCGAGCTTGAAGATTCAGACCCCTGTTATCCACAGCGATGCCTCCCAGGCGCCGTGGATGGACCTCGCCCTGAAGCGGGCGTTCGACATAGTTTCGTCGTTGAGCGCCCTCCTCGTCCTCGCTCCTTTCCTTCTCCTCATAGCCCTGCTGATCAAGCTCGACAGCCCAGGACCGGTGCTGTTCAAGCAGACCCGCTGGGGTAAGAACTGCAAGGCCATCAAGGTCTACAAGTTCCGTTCCATGCGCACCGATCTTTGCGATGTCTCGGGCGTTGCCCAGACGGTGAAGAACGACCCGCGCATCACCCGCATCGGCGCTATTCTGCGCCGCACGAATATCGATGAGTTGCCGCAGTTGTTGAACGTGCTGTTGGGCGACATGTCGGTCGTCGGTCCTCGCTGCCATGCAATCGGCATGCGCGCCGGCGGCATGCTCTATGAAGAGCTCGTACCCGAATATCATCAGCGCCATGCGATGCGCCCCGGCATGACCGGTCTTGCCCAGATGCGTGGCCTGCGCGGTCCGACGGATCGTCCCGCCAAGGCGCGCGCCCGCATCGCTTGTGATCTTTATTATGTCGGGAATTTCTCGATTTTGATGGATATGCGCATCATCGCCGGGACCGTCGTATCCGAACTGACCGGCGGAAAAGGCTTCTAAGCTTTTTATGAGAAAGGGCCGGCTGCCTCAGGGCGGCCGGTGCCGTTCTGGCGATCTCCTGCGTGCGGTTGACCGTATATGGCTTGGACATCGCGCTCTTCAGATAACCATCGACCGCGTGCGACGAGAGATCGAGAATGATCGCAATATCATCGCTGCTCGTGCGTTTCGCCGACAACGCAGCTCTTCGACTGGCGCCGGCTAGACGTTTCCGGCAAGCCATCTTCCGGATTGCTGTTGCGTGAGAGGCGGTCCAGAATCTCACGCAGCCATAGCGCATTCCCACAGAGTACTCCCGTGCCGACATCGCTGCCCGAGTAGCGAAAATGTATTCGTTCCGGTCAGTGTCGTGCAATGCGAAGGGATGTTCAGGCAGGACACCTGGAACAGCGCGTCGAGGCGGCAATTTTCCTGATCGGCAGCACCGCCCGCAATCGATCCATCCTCGCAGAAGATCGGCGGAACCGTACTCTTCATCGGCGTCACCGGTCTGATGCCATGGAAGAGATCGACGTGCTCGTGAGAGCCGGCAGGATTTTTTTTAGCTCGTTCACCGGCCACTCCGGCACCTAAATTTGTTATCAAAGTCTTACGTTGGGCTTAGGCAATTTTTAAATGTGGCAGGCTAGAGTGGCGCTCGTGGTCTTGCGTTGTGTAGAGAGTCCAATGACCGAAATGATACGTCCCCGAGTGAAATATGTCATCGGCCCCGATGGCAGCCCCCTGACCATCGCGGACCTTCCGCCGCCCAATACGCGGCGCTGGGTAATCCGCCGCAAGGCAGAGGTTGTCGCGGCTGTTCGCGGTGGCCTGTTGAGCTTGGAAGAGGCCTGCGAGCGTTACACGCTCACGGTCGAAGAATTCCTTTCCTGGCAGTCGTCGATCAACAGCCACGGCCTCGCCGGGCTGCGCACCACCCGCATCCAGCAGTATCGCCACTGATCACGCGCCATTCGTCGCCACTTATTTCGGGCCGGACGCATCTCCCATCAGGGAATGAAGAAGGCCCGAAATCATTGACGAGGCCGCGTAGCACCAGAGGCCGGGCTGCGTGAAGGCATCCGCCAACCCCGTTGTCTTCGCCGCAGCAATGACGATCGCGACCAGCAGCACGTCCATCATTGACCACTTGGACAGATGCGGCACGACGCGACGATAGAAGAGGCTCCCGGCCCCGCTGCCGGCAGCCGTCGCTTCCGCCGCAATCCCGATCATCTTCAGAAACGGAAGCACGATCGAGACCAGCGCGACGATCAGCGCCAGCAGCCCATCTCCGCCTTGCCAGAGCGAGACGACGACTTCGATGAGCGACGGAGTCTGATCGAAGAAGTACAGCGTCTCGAAACGGACCAGCGGCAAGATCAGACCGAGCGCCAGGAGGAACGGCGCTGCTACGAGAAGAGCAGGGCGGACGATCGAAAGCGCGCTCATTGCCAAAGACCTCGCGCCGGTCCGACATTTTTCATGAACACTGCGTCTCCCTGAGGAACTGTTCCACCCGCTTGGCACGACCGCGCCGCCGTGTCACCGTCGGCTGCGATAAATATCTGTGTACGAGGAAAGACGATGGATATCCGAAATGAGGAAGGCGCATCCGGCGGCCGTTATGCCGTGGATGTCGAGGGGCACGAGGCGGAGATAACCTATTCACGTGCGTCGCCCAAGCTCGTCATCATCGATCACACGGCCGTTCCCGACGCTTTACGTGGCAAGGGTGTCGGCCAGGCATTGGCGCTTCACGCGGTGGAAGCGGCCCGCGCCGGCGGTTGGAAGATCATTCCGCTCTGCCCGTTCTTCAAGGCGCAGGCACAACGTCATCCGGAATGGCAAGATGTCGTGAACTGATTCGCGACGCTTGAAGCGGTCGTCGCGTGGAGCGGCGGCGTGCGGACGCAAAACAAGGGAAACACCAAAAGCCATGTATGACGGACGGCACGCCCATCATACATGGCTTCTCTCCGGCGATTCCCGGGGCGCCGACGCCGGCGCCCGCATTTTCTCTTAGGCCCTGGCGGCGCGGGCGCCGCTGTCACGTTCTTCCAGCGCCGTCGCCCTTGCAAATTCCGCCTGCATCTCCTCAAGCGCCAATTCCAGCGCCTCTTCCTGCATCTTCAGTTCCTTGATTGAAACCTGCAGGTTGTCGGCCCGCTGACGCGCGGCCTTGGCGAAGGTCGGATAAGCAAAGTGATTCGGGTCGGATATACCGGACTTCTTTTCCTCGACGACGATCTGGCTCTCCAGATCCTTCGTCATCCGTTCGAATTCGGACATCATCATCTGCAATTGCTGCAATTGACGTCGTTTTTCGTTCACCTGAAACTCTTTCAGGCGAACGAGACTTTCTCGCGACTTCATACGCATTACTCCCGTGATGCGAGACCCCGGCTCAACTTGAAAACCGCCCTGCGCGCCGCTTTGACACGGTTTGCTAAAAAATTTCCTGCGATATTAACAAAAACCTACCGCTGGTAACCTTTCGTTTACGGGCATCGTTAATGATAGGCCCGATGATTTAAGGGTCGGTAAATGCCACGGCATGAAGTTCGAACCTTTTCATTGGCGAGTCGGATGAATCACTTAGCGCTGTTTCCTAATGTTAAAGTTGAGGAACGCCTTTTTGAGATTCCTATTGGAAAACAGAGAAATGGAAAAATTATTTAATAAATTCGATACTCCTTGCCAGAGTGAATTAGAATTTGTTAACCATTTCGTGGCAGCTTCCAAATCACGTAGCTTGTTCGGGTAGCGTGTTGGGGGCCAGACCACCTTTCGGCGGCGGTAAAGGGGATAATTATGCGGGTACTTCTCATCGAGGATGACAGCGCTACGGCGCAGAGCATCGAATTGATGCTCAAATCAGAGAGTTTTAATGTTTACACCACCGATCTCGGTGAAGAAGGCGTCGATCTGGGCAAGCTGTATGATTACGACATCATCCTTCTCGATCTGAACCTGCCCGACATGTCCGGATATGAAGTGCTCCGCACTCTCCGGCTTTCCAAGGTCAAGACACCGATCCTCATTCTGTCGGGCATGGCAGGCATCGAGGACAAGGTTCGCGGCCTCGGCTTCGGCGCCGACGACTACATGACCAAGCCGTTCCACAAGGACGAACTGGTCGCCCGCATCCACGCTATCGTTCGCCGCTCCAAGGGTCACGCCCAGTCGGTCATCATGACCGGCGAGTTGATCGTCAATCTTGACGCCAAGACCGTCGAAGTCGGAGGCCAGCGCGTCCACCTGACGGGCAAGGAATATCAGATGCTGGAGCTGCTGTCGCTTCGCAAGGGCACCACGCTCACCAAGGAAATGTTCCTGAACCACCTTTACGGCGGTATGGACGAGCCGGAACTGAAGATCATCGACGTCTTCATCTGCAAGCTGCGCAAGAAGCTCGCCAACGCCGCCGGCGGCGCCAACTACATCGAAACCGTTTGGGGCCGTGGTTACGTTCTTCGCGAGCCGGATGGCACGGAATATGCGGAAACCGCTTGATCTTCCGATCCCCCTTATCGGATGATGAAATCCCGCCCTTTCGGCGGGATTTTTCGTTTGTACCGCCGGCGCTGCCGTCGCATTAGGGGGAGCCCGCTTGATCTGGTCGAATACGCTGATATCCCGGTCAAGGAAAAGCGCAGCGTCAGCCGGAGCCCGGCGGCGCTTTCGGCACTATGCTCAGGGACGGCCGATGCGGCCGGGAAGAAAGCTGCTGTCAGGCAGCAATCGCGCGGTTTCCGAAAACCGCGGTTAGGATCTTACGATCGAACGGCTTCAGCAGGAAATCGGTGGCGCCGGCTCGTTTACCCGCCATCAGCTTCTTTAGATCCGCCTCGATAACGCAGTAATAGATCTTGACCTCTTTGCCGCCGTCCATGGCGCGGATGGCCGCGATGAGATCGAGCGCACCTTCCATGCCGGAATCGACGATCAGGTATTCCGGCAACTCTGTCTGGCAGCGCTGCAGCGCCTCGGCGGCATTGGAGGCCTCGCTGACGAGAAAGTCGAGTTCGGAGAGAATGCGCTTGCCGACCTTACGGACAATATCCGAATTATCGGTGATCATGAACCTTTGCATGACTACTCCTTTCCCCGCATTCGTCGTAACGAGGGGTCTTCCACAACCTAAGAGAATAGGTCCATCAGGCTAAGGAATCGTTACCAGACGGGCGAGAGCATTGCTGCTGCACCCGAAAATCAGACCGCAGCAACCGTCGCCGTAAACACCAGTTCGTCCGGGCTTGCGCTGTGGTCAAGCGTCATTCCGCACTCCTCGGCCAGAAGCACGGCGTAGTACGGCTGGATCGAATGGGCGTCGATCGCTTCCTCGATCGTGCCCGTCGATATCTCGACGAATTTCGGCGGCAGACGCATCAGCTTGCCTTTCGCCGTCAGCGTGAACTTGGCGTCGAATTCGGGATTTTCGAGCGTTACCTCGAGCACCCCGCCGCGTGGAATCGCCGAGTAGGCGACGAGGAAGAGGTTGAGCAGCAGCTTGACGCGGTTCTTGGCGACGATGGCACGCGGTCCATTCCAGATCACCTCGGTCTTCTTCTCGGCGAGTGCAAAATCCTTCGCGGCCCGCTCGGCCTCGCCGGTATCGATCGAGGCGCCGACGGAACCGGAGGCGCCGAAGGCGAGGCGCGCGAATTTCAAACGGACCGAGGCGTTGAGCGCACTGGTGCGGATCAGATCCATTGCATCGGAATCAGCTCCGCCTTCATCCAAGAGTTCCAGGCCGTTGTTGATCGCGCCGACGGGCGAGATGACGTCGTGGCAAACGCGGCTGCAGAGAAGCGCGGCCAGATCCGGGCCGGACAAGGTGAGGTTCGGGTTCTTGGACATCATCGTCTCCTGAAAGGCGGCAATCTCATCGCGCCCGCAAATGTGCTTCATCAAAATTGCGCCAAGTTTGCGATCGTATTCGGTGCCATAATGACACCATATTTGGTAAACCGATTGTTAAGATCATCGGCGCAAAATGCAGCAATCGACGCGAGCGGGTGCCCGCTCCAGCCAAACGACGAACGGATGACATCATGCGCCCTCGATTTCCGCACCGATTCATTGGCTTCTGCAGGTTGCTTTCGGCCCTCGTCTTCTCCTCGCTGATGATTGCCGCGCCGGCCGCCGCCCAGAACAACGGGCAGTATACGATGCAGGAAATCATCGATACCGGCCACTCCTTCTTCGGCTCAGCCAGTGGCGGCCTTGCCAAGGTGGTCGAGAGCGCCTTCCAGAAATACGGCCTGCCGAACGGTTATATTCTCGGGCAGGAAGGCGGCGGCGCCTTCATCGCCGGTCTCACCTACGGCGAGGGCCAACTCAACACCAAGAATGCCGGCGAGCATCCGCTCTACTGGCAGGGCCCGTCTCTCGGCATCGATTACGGCGGCCAGGGTTCGCGCGTCATGATGCTGGTCTACGACCTGCCCTCCATCGACGGCATCTATGCCCGCTTCGGCGGCGTCAGCGGTTCGGCCTATGTGATCGCCGGCTTCGGCATGACGGTGCTGAAAAACAATGACGTGCTGGTTGTGCCGATCCGCACCGGCGTCGGCGCCCGCCTCGGGGTCAATGTGGGTTATCTCAAGATCACCCAAGCGCCGACCTGGAACCCCTTCTGAGGCCGTAAAGCGGCAGGAATCGGCCGCCGCCGGCGTCGGCGGCCTTGCCATGCGTGCCATGCCTCTTTAATCATCGCGGCTGACCCCGCATTAACTGTCGAACCGATGGCCGCGCCGTGATCGAATACGCTCTCTTGTTCGGATTGGGCTTCCTGACCGCGGCCTTCCTCGTCTTTCTGGTTTCGCCGGCCGTTCACCGCCGCATTGTCTGGTATACCGAGAACCGCCTGAAGGCGACAATGCCCCTGAGCCCGCAGGAGGTTCGCGCCCAGAAGGATATGGTGCGCGCGCTTCATGCCGCCGAAAATGCCCGCACCACCCAGGACCTTCTGCGTGAGCGCGAGAAATCCCTGTCTCTCCAGCTGCGCCACGATGCGCTCGCCGTCGATGCCGGCAGGCTCGCCGCCGAGATTGGCGAATTGCAGGCCCAGATCGGCGAGATGCACGTCGAGGCGGCCGAGCAGCGCTCGCACCTGCGTAAGGATGAGAGCTATATCAGCCAACTGAAGACCAATCTGCATATTGCCGAACAATCCGCCGCCAACAAGGAGGCCGAACTGACGGCAATGCGGACGCGGCTGAGCAAACTCAGCGAACAGGCCGACGGGCTGAGAATCGATCTCGCCGCGCGTGAGACCGAAGCGGAAAGCCTGAAATTCCGCGCCAACGCGTTGCGCGACGAACGCGACACCTTGCGCCAGGACGTCAACTTGCTGCAGAAGCGGGCTAGGGATGTCGAGCAGAAACTGACGCAGCAGCAGCATTTGGTGATCCGCCTGGAGGACAAGGCTGCGCGCGAAAGTGCTTCCGCCTCCGAGAAGGAAACGCAGCTCGCCCGCCGTCAGCAGGAGATCGCCAAGTTGAAGGAGCAGTTGAAAGCCGCCAATGCCGAGATCCGCAAGATCAACCGGATCCTGCGCGACGCCGGCCTGGCCAAGATAGCGGCAGAACTACCGACGGAACTGACAGTCGAAGACACGACCGCATCCGTGCTCGACATGGCCGCTGTGACGGCTGAGATAGGTGAGGATGTCCGCAAGCGCAGCGCCGCCCTTGCCGAACGCTTGCAGAAGGCAAAGTCCGTCACCGGACGCGATGGCGCGATCCGCGAGGAGATTGCCTCGATCGCCGCCAACATGGTGGCGCTGACCGCACTCAACGAAGGCCCTTCGTCGCCGATCCGCGCGCTACTGCCGGATGCCGGCAACAAAAATCCGAGCGATCGCGTCAGTCTTGCAGACAGGGCGGCCGCCATCATCGCCAATCCGCTGCGTTAAAGCTCATAGCCGCCCCATGGCGGAGGCCATGGAAAACAATGCGATCCCTGTCGCAGTTGCCGCGTTGAGACTATCGAGCTCGTCCGATTGGGGAATGCGCGCGCTCTGAAAACGCGCCAGCAGCGCCTCCGGCAAGCCCTCCCCTTCGGTGCCGATGACGAGCGCCATGCGTGCCGCAGCGGGAATGGCGCGGATGTCGGTCTTTCCGTGCGGCGAAAGCGTCCAGATGGCAAAGCCCCGTTGGGCAAGCGTCAGGAGCAGGTCCAGCGCCTTGCCGCCGCGCCAGTGCGGAACGCTAAGCACCGAGCCGACCGACACACGTAACGCCTTGCGATAGAGCGGATCGCAGCAGGTTTCGTCGAGCAACACGGCATCTGCCCGGAAGGCAGCAGCATTGCGAAACATCGAGCCGGCATTGTCGTGGTTGGAAATGCCGCAGCCGACCAGCACCAGCGCCCGTTCCGGCAATGCGTCGAGAAGTGCCGCCTCGCCGCGGTCCTCTCGCTTTCCAAGGGCGAGAACGCCGCGATGCAGATGAAAGCCGACGACACCATCGAGCACTTCGGCCTCGGCGACATAAACCGGCACACTAGCCGGAAACCGTTCCAGGATGGCTTGCAGGCCGTCGACGCGATTGCGCAGCAGCAGGATTTTCTCGGCCGAGAAGCCGCGACGTGTCGCATGCGCCTCGGCGAGCATGCGCAGCACGACAGTGCCTTCGGCGATAAAGCGGCTTTCCCGGCCCGTCAGGTCACGCTCTCTTATATCGCGAAACTCGGCGATGCGTGGATCGTTGGCGCTGTCGATGACGATCGGGGCGACCATCCCGCCTCAATTTCCCCCGACGGTGACGTCGGCGACCGTGCGGCCGGTCCTCAGATCGAATACCAGCGCCTTCCTCGTGCCTTCAACCGTTTCTCCATAGAACAGCATCTGTCCCGCCGAAAACGAGGTGGACTGCACCTTGAACCCGAGAGGCAGGGAGAGGCTCGCCGCAAGCGGTGCATCCGCAGGCACGCCGGAGGCTGCGGCAGTGGACGCGGTCTCCTTGGGCTCGCGCATCGTCTTGTAGACAACGGCGCCGAAGACCGCCATAAGGCTGACGAACATGATGGCGCCGGAAACAATCTGCAGGCGGACCATCTTGCGCCGGACACTTTCCATCGCCGGATCAAGGGGCTTCTCTTCCTGGTCGTCTGGCTCGATTGCTGTCATCTGTGCGTTCCGTTCTAAAAATACGTCGGAGAAGAAGCGTCTTGAGCGACCCCTTTAAACAAGCAGCCGGCATTAGAAAAGTCCTGACCGCCGATGAAACCGCCGAAGGCCGGCTCGACGCCTGGCTGACGGCGCAGGTTGGTGAGGATTTTTCCCGTAGCCGCATCAAGGCGCTGATCAAGGAGGGGCTGGTTTCTTTACGAGGCGAGCAGGTTACCGATCCGCAGCGCAAGGTGCGCGTCGGCGACAGTTTCGAGATCACCCTGCCCGAGCCGGAAGACCCGACCCCAAAGGGCGAAGATATCCCGCTCGACATCCTGCATGAGGACGATGACCTTATCGTCATATCGAAACCGGCGGGGCTGGTCGTCCATCCCGGCTCTGGCAACTGGACAGGAACGCTGGTCAACGCGCTGATCCATCATTGCGGCGATACGCTCTCGGGCATCGGCGGCGTGCGCCGTCCCGGCATTGTCCATCGTCTCGACAAGGACACGACAGGCGTCATGGTCGTCGCCAAGAACGACGTCGCCCATCGCCACCTCTCGCTTCAATTTGCCGACCACGGCCGCACCATGCCGCTGGAGCGGGCCTATCGGGCAGTCGTCTGGGGCCGTCCCCGCACTCTGTCGGGAACAATCGATGCGCCTCTCGGCCGCGCCACCGGCGACCGCACCCGCCGGGCAGTCAAGCGGCCCGACAGCCAGGATGCGGACGCGGCGATCACCCACTACGAAGTAATCGAGCGCTTCCAGCAAAACCCTGACGCGACCGCGCTCGCTTCGCTGGTCGAGTGCCACTTGGAGACCGGTCGCACCCATCAGATCCGCGTGCACATGGCCCATATCGGTCATCCGCTCGTTGGCGACACCGTTTATGGCGCCGGCTTCAGGACCAAGGCCAATCTTCTGCCCGAAGAAATCCGCAAGATCGTCAACGGTTTCGGCCGTCAGGCACTGCATGCCTTCATGCTGCAATTCGAGCATCCCCGCACCGGCGAACTCATGCATTTCGAAGTGCCGCTGCCGGACGATATGATGAAACTGGTCGAAGCTTTGCGACGATAAAGGCGATCCGGGATACCGCTCTCGCCGCCTCACACCTGCGTGAGCAGCACCTTGAACCGCCGTTTCGCCATACTTATCTGTATATAGAGTTAGTGCGGGCTTGGAACAAAAGCCGCACGTCCCGGTTCGCCTTTTAACGCGGGGGCGCGTTTCCATCGGGAACCGGAATTCACTTTAGGAGGGTGCAATATGGCCCGAAATACCTTGCCGTCCATTACCGCCGGCGAAGCCGGTCTCAACCGTTATCTCGACGAAATCCGCAAATTCCCCATGCTGGAGCCGCAGCAGGAATATATGCTGGCGAAGCGTTATGCCGAGCATGGCGACCGCGACGCTGCCCATAAGCTCGTCACCAGCCATCTTCGCCTCGTCGCGAAGATCGCGATGGGCTATCGCGGCTACGGCCTGCCGATCGGCGAAGTCGTCTCCGAAGGCAACGTCGGTCTGATGCAGGCCGTCAAGAAATTCGATCCCGAACGCGGCTTCCGCCTCGCCACCTACGCCATGTGGTGGATCAAGGCCTCGATCCAGGAATATATCCTGCGGTCGTGGTCGCTGGTGAAAATGGGCACGACGGCCAACCAGAAGCGCCTGTTCTTCAACCTGCGCCGGCTGAAGGGCCGCATCCAGGCGATCGACGACGGCGACCTGAAGCCGGAGCACGTCTCGGAAATCGCCACCAAGCTGAACGTCTCGGAGGAGGAGGTCATCTCGATGAACCGCCGTCTCTCCGGCGACGCTTCGCTGAACGCGCCGATCAAGGCGGCCGAAGGCGACAGTGGTCAATGGCAGGATTGGCTTGTGGACGACCACGACAGCCAGGAAGATGTGCTGATCGAACAGGATGAGCTCGAAACCCGCCGGCGCATGCTGGCGAAAGCGATGAGTGTTCTGAACGAACGCGAGCGCCGCATCTTCGAAGCCCGCCGCCTTGCCGAGGATCCGGTGACGCTGGAGGATCTCTCGGCCGAGTTCGACATCAGCCGCGAACGCGTCCGCCAGATCGAGGTCCGCGCCTTTGAAAAGGTGCAGGATGCTGTCCGCAAGGAAGCCCTGGAACGCGCCAAGGCCATTCGCGTCGTCGAAGCCACGGCCTGATAGAACTGAACTGACAGTTGGAAACGCCACCTTCCGGATGCGGGAGGTGGCGTTTTTGTTTTGTGGCGGGCGATGCCGGCAGGAAGGACGTTGAAGGGCGTGCCGTGCAGCCCCCTCATCCGACCCTTTGGGCCACCTTCTCCCTCTGGGGAGAAGAGGAGAAGCAAGCTGCTCGCCCTCGTTTTCAAAAGGAATGCTTTAAGAAAGACAGGACGCTGCCACGATTCCCTTCTCCCCCTCGGGGAGGTGCCGGCAGGCGGATGAGGGGGCCGGTGGCACAACGCACCGAGAACCCACTCACTGGCTCGTCGAGACATCCCCGAGTGCAGTCCATTCCTTGACGGCTGTATTGAAGGCATCCGTTCCCGTACCACCCTTCTCCATCGTCAGCAGCGCACGGCGGCCGTTGCGGTAGGTGATCGGAATATCGATCCAATTGCGGGTCGACAGCAGATCGAGATTGGCCTTGCGCGCATCGGGATAGTCGTTGAGCGCGATCATGTGAAAATCATCCGTGATCTTGGCCGGAACCGCGATCAGCGCGTCGCCGCGATCCTGCTCGGTGCGCTTCATCGAGATGCGCTGGACGCTTTCGATGCTGCCGCCTTCAAAATTGGGCGGCACCGAAAAGACGATCTCGACGAGATGGCTCGCCGGAAGCGACGGATCGGAATTGCGCTTGAAGGTGACGAGAGCCGAGAGGTTGCGCTCGGGAACGGTGACATTGCCTTGTACCGTCGCCTCCTGCCGGCCGTCCTGGCCAGCCTCGTGCTGGACGGTCCAGACGACCGTTCCCTCGATCGCCGTCGGCGAGCTCTGGCCGATACGCTCCTCATAGAGGAACATTTTTTCCGACGAACCAACCGGCGCAGCCTGCTGCGGCGATGCCGCAGGACCGTTGGGCGTCAGCGTTTCGGGCGGGGCCGCATCGCCTTGCGCGCTGGCCGCCGGTGTATCGGCCGCCGCGACGTTCTGCTCGGCCACCGATTTTCCTTCAGCCGTCGGCGTTCCCGGCACCGTCGCCGGGCCGCTGTCGACTTCGGTCCCGTCGGAAAGCAGTCGTTGCGTGAATTTGGAATTGGCCGCCGCGCCGTCATTGTTCAAGGACGCTACTTGCTGGTTAGGCTGTGCCGGCGCCGGCGGCGTATTCTGTGCTTCTGGTGCGGCTGGCTGGGCTGGCGTCGGCGCGGGCTGGGCCGGCGTTTCGGAGCCCGCCGGCGTCATTGCCGCCTCGTTCCTCGTAGCCTGCGACGGTGCCGAACTGACAAGCCCATCGACCATCGCCACCAGCGCTTCTCTGTTCACCCAGCCGGCATAGGCGCCGCCACCGATCAGGATAAGCGCGAAGAGAAGAGTAATTATCGTGCCGATGCCGAAGCGGCGGCGCTTCGGTTCCATGCGGAAATTCTTGCCCTGCAGCTTCGAGGCGACGATCTGATCGATATCCATCGCCGGGTTGGCGTCGTCATCGTCAGTGGCGATCGGGCCGCGGCGGTCATAGCCACGCAGCGCCTTCGCTTCGCGCCATGCCTCGCTCGGCGCGCCGGCGGGAGGTGTAGGCTTGCCGTCGTGCACCTCCGCAAAGATATCAACGTCGTCGAAATGCGAGGACACCGGCGTCTTCTTGTCGGTGCCCGCCTCGAGCGGCGGCAGGTCGTCGAAGGCAGCCTTCTCCCAGGAGAAAGCTTCCTTGGCGGCCGGCATGACAGCGGCGGGCGCCATTTTTTCGAGGCTCGATATCACGTCTTCGAAGGCACGCGCCGAAGCGTCAGCGGTAACCGGCACCGTTTCCGAATATTGCCGGAGCTCCTCTTCGGCCCATTCGGTCTCCGCATCCTTGGGCGCCGGAGCCGGCGTCTCGACGGCAGGCTCGGCCCAGACAGGATCGAAATGTCCCGCAGCATCCGCCTGCAGCGGCTGCTCGCGGCTATGTTCGACGAATTCCTGGGCACGATTGAAATCAGCGACCGGCTCCACGAGCCGGTTGGATGCATGCTCTAGGCCGCGTGTGATCGGCTGAAACGACTCGATGGGCTCGTAAGCGGCCTCGGCCTTGGGCTCATGGCTTTCCGCCATCGCCGGTTCGGCCGCGATCTCCTCGGCCTCCACGGGATGCTCTTCATCGGCACGATGCTCGTCGGCTTCCTCGTAGGCATGATCGGCAGGTGGCGTTTCGAAGCCGTGATGCTCCGGCTGCATTTCTTCGGCGGCGACGTCACGCGCCTCGCCGGCATGCCATTCCTCGGCCGGAGCCTCCTCCTCATGCGAGGGATGCCAATATGTCTCGACGGGTGGAGCTGTCTCAGCGGAAACAGGTGTTTGTTCGGGCTCAGGTTCGGCGAAAGGAGCTTCCTCGGCCGCGGCCTCTTCCTCAGTTTCCGGCCGTGTGTCGGCTTCCAAGTGATCGGGCTCGTGGACGGCCTCGGCCGTCGGCGATACCGCATCGACTTCACCGGTCGGCTCGCCCACAGCCGCCTGGGGCGTAGGCGGCAAGGTGCTTTCGTCAGGAACCGCTTGTTCTTCCAAGGTTTCCGGCGCAGCACCGGCGCCGACCGTCTCCTCGAGGGGCAGCGCTTCAGAGTGTTCAGCCTCCACTTCGCGGATGGCGGCCTCGAGCTTTTCGAGCTGGCGTTGCAGCATGGCTTCCGGCGGACGCGGCTTCATGTTCTCGAGCTGCCGCTGCACTGCGCCGCGAGCACGTTCGTAGACTTTCACCCGCATCTCGGGGGTGTTTTCAGCCAAGCCGTCGACGGCCCGCCGAATAACTGCAATAAAATCCGCCATTCTTACTTTCTCAAGAAGTCCGGCCTTCTGCCGAACTGTCCTCCACAGTGGGCCGTGACCTTAATCCTCAAACGGATCGGTCACAAGTATCGTGTCGTCCCGCTCCGGGCTGGTGGAAAGGAGCGCGACCGGTGCCCCGATCAGTTCCTCGACTTGGCGAACATATTTGATCGCCTGTGCCGGAAGATCCGCCCAGCTGCGGGCGCCGACGGTCGATTCCTTCCATCCCTCAAGCGTGACATAGATCGGTTCGACCCGAGCTTGCGCTCCCTGGCTTGCGGGAAGATGATCAATCTGTTCGCCGTCGAGCATATAACCGACGCAGATCTTCAGTTCCTCGAGACCGTCGAGCACATCGAGCTTCGTAAGCGCGATGCCAGTAATGCCGTTGGTCGCAACCGACTGACGCACCAGTGCCGCGTCGAACCAGCCGCAGCGGCGCTTGCGCCCTGTCACGGTACCGAACTCATGCCCCTTCTCACCCAGGAACTGGCCAATTTCGTCGGTCAGCTCCGTCGGGAACGGGCCTTCGCCGACGCGTGTCGTATAGGCCTTGGTGATGCCGAGGATATAGCCGAGCGAGCCTGGCCCCATGCCGGAACCGGCCGCCGCCTGGCCGGCCACGGTGTTGGAGGAGGTCACGAAAGGATAGGTGCCGTGATCGATGTCGAGCAGGCTGCCCTGCGCACCTTCGAACAGGATGCGGGCGCCCTTGCGGCGCTCCCTATCAAGCAAAAGCCAGACCGTGTCGCGGAACGGCAGCACCCGATCGGCGATCGAGGTGAGCTCGTCCATGATCGCCTGGTGGCTGATCTCGGCGACGCCGAGGCCGCGGCGAAGCGCATTGTGATGCGTCAGGATACGGTCGACCTTGCCGGAAAGACTGTCGAGATCGGCGAGATCCATGACCCGGATGGCGCGGCGGCCGACCTTGTCCTCATAGGCCGGACCGATGCCGCGGCGCGTCGTGCCAATCTTGGTGCCGCTGTTGGACGCGGCATCCTCGCGCATCGCGTCGAGCTCGCGATGCAGCGACAGGATGAGCGTCGCATTGTCGGCGATGCGCAGATTGTCAGGCGTAACCGTCACGCCCTGCGCCTCCAGTCGGCCGATCTCAGCGATCAGCGCATGCGGATCGACGACGACGCCGTTGCCGATCACCGCCATCTTGCCGGGACGCACGACGCCGGAGGGCAACAGCGAGAGCTTATAGCTCGTGCCGTCGATGACGAGCGTATGGCCGGCATTGTGGCCGCCCTGATAGCGCACGACAATATCCGCACGTTCCGAAAGCCAATCGACAATCTTGCCTTTGCCTTCGTCACCCCATTGCGAACCGACCACGACTACGTTCGTCATCCAACTCTTCCTGTTACCGGCGGAAAACCGCGCACCTGCTCAAACCCGCGCATCTATAAAGCTTTGTTTTTGGGAAAGCGACCCTGTTGTCACAGACGATTGGGCTTTTTACGTGACAAATCAGCAGCCGGCAGTCTATTTCCCCTGGGAAAAATCCGAACTTCGATCGCAAGAAGACGAGGAAGAACGCTCTTGCAAGCCACAGCCTATATCTGCCTCGTCATCGCCACCCTCTGCTGGGGCGGCAACTCCGTCGCCGGCAAACTCGCGGTCGGCCATATCAGCCCAATGATGCTGACCTTTCTGCGCTGGTTCCTCGCCGTCGCGTTCATCGCCATCATATCTGTGCCGCAACTGAAGAAGGATTGGCCCGTGGCAAGGAAAAACCTGCCGCTGCTTCTTTGCTACGGCGCCATTGGCTATACGCTCTTCAACGCCATGCTCTATTCGGCAGTGCAATATACAACGGCGATCAACGTCGCCATCGAGCAAGCCGGCATTCCGATGCTGATCTTCCTGTTGAATTTTTTCTTTTTCCGCACTGGCATCTCGCTGGCGCAATGTCTCGGCTTCGGCATGACGCTGATGGGCGTGGCGCTGACCGCCGCCCATGGCGACCTCGCCACGCTGCTGCAGTTGCAGCTCAACCGCGGCGACGGGCTGATGCTGATCGCTATTGCCGCCTATTCGCTCTACACGATTTTCCTGCGCTGGAAACCGCCGGTCGACTGGCGCACGCTAATGGCCTTCCCCGCCCTCGCCGCCATGCTGACCTCGCTGCCGCTGCTTCTCTGGGAGATCGGCCGCGGCGCTGCGCATTGGCCTGACCAGGCCGGCTGGAGCATCACCTTCTATACCGCGATCTTCCCCTCGTTGCTGGCGCAGATCCTTTATATCAAAGGCGTTGAGGCTATCGGCGCCAACCGCGCCGGTCTCTTCATCAATCTCGTGCCGGTATTCGGAACACTGCTTTCCGTCGTACTGATCGGAGAAAGGCTTCAGTCCTTCCATATGGTAGCGCTGATGCTGACGCTCGGCGGCATCGCAATCGCCGAAAAGGGCCGGCCGAAAGCGTCCGCTCCCACCGTGCCCGCCTCCCCCGTGGATTAGGCTTAACCAAGCTCCAGCGTCGTCACGCCGAAGACGTGTTTCAGCGGGATCGCCGGGGCGGGTCCTCGATACATCCGCATGGTCTCGAACACCGGCTGAAGACCCATGCCTTCGGCAAGTGCAATCGCCTCGCGATTCTCGGCGGGGATATCGATGAAGATCTGAGCGCCCTTTGCCTCGGGGATCAATCCGGCAAGCAGTGCCGCGGCGCTGTCTGCATCGTTGGCGAAAAGCGGGCCGATCTTGTAGCCCTCGTAACAGCGGCGAATCGTGCCGTAACCGCGGATCTTGTGGCTTTTGCGGACTACGGCCGTACGCCGCCCCTTGCGGCTGGTGCACCAGGCGGCGAGGAAGGCATCCCGCGGCTGCGGAAAGATCGCCGCATCATAACGCTGCAATCCTTCCAGGCGTGAATCCAGCACCGGCTGCGCGACAAGCGTGGAGGCCGGCAAAGAGGAGGCAACGCCGCCGTAACGAATGGTGGAATAGGCTGGCTCGAAGCCGGCCTTGCGATAGTTCCCCTGCTGCGCGGCAACGCCGTCGAGACCGATCGTCCGGCCTTCCGCCGTGGCAATCCCCGCTTCCCAGATCGCCTTGCCGTAACCCTTGCCGCGGAAATCCGGGTGGACGATGTAGAGGCCGAGAAAGGCGAAGCTGTCCCCATATTTGACGACCGAGATCGAGCCGACGGGGACTTCACCGATAGAGCCGACGAAAAATCCCGACGGATCGGCTTCGAGGAATGCAAGCGAATCGTCGAGACCCGGATTCCACCCCTCCTGACGCGCCCATTCGAGCACGAGTTCCAATTCGCCGGGCCGCATCGAACGAACGGCAAATTCCGAATTCATGCGACCTTCCCAGATTGAATGTCCCGCAAGTCCATCCCGCCAACGGCAAAGCAATTTTCAGATCACCGCCACCCGATCGCACCGGACGAACGATGGAGAAGCCGCGCCGATGGTCTTGACCACGCGTATAATCGTTTTCGATGCAATGCAGTAAGCTTCGTTTCCGCATTACCATGAAACAATGCCGTTGCAAGCTCAAGAAAATTACTTGGCGCCCAATAACTTCCGGCGCGGATAAATGTCGCGCCGAAATCTCTCGCGTACTCAACCCGGAGGACAGGAAGCATTTCAGCGGAAATTAGCCACTATCGCTGCCCTGCGCCAGAATCAATGGTTGTGCCGTGGCGGGTTTTTCGCGATCTGGCGAAACTCCGACGCACCTTCCAGAACCGCGCCATCCGACAGCTGCGTCACCGAGCGGCGGTAGATCTGCTGCCACGGCGTGGCATCCGCCGGCACCGGCGGAATACCGTCGCTCCTGCGCCGCTCGATCTCCGCGTCGTCGACCAACATGTCGCAGCGCCCCTGGTTGAAGTCGATGCGGATGATATCGCCGGTGCGAAGCCGGGCGAGGCCGCCCCCGGCAGCGCTTTCCGGTGATGCATTGAGGATCGACGGGCTGTCGGCGGTGCCCGACTGACGTCCGTCGCCGATTGTCGGCAGGCTGCGAATGCCACGCTTCAACAGATGATCCGGCGGCTGCATATTGACGACCTCGGCCGATCCCGGCCAGCCGAGCGGCCCCGCGCCGCGGATGACGAGGATGGTATCCTCGTCGATGCCGAGTTCGGGGTCGTTGATGCGCTTGTGATAATCCTCGGAACCGTCGAAAACCACCGCCTTGCCCTCGAAGACACCTTCCCGCCCGGGTTCCAGAAGATAGCGCTGGCGGAAATCCTCCGAGACGACGCTCATCTTCATGATCGCGAAATCGAAGAGATTGCCCTTGAGAACGAGGAAGCCCGCCCGCTCCTTCAGCGGTTCGTCGAATGGCCGAATGACCTCGCGGTCGCTGGCCTGCCGACCGTCGAGGTTCTCGGCCATCGTCCTCCCCGTCACCGTGCGACAATCGCCGTCGAGTTTTCCGGCCTGCAGCAGCTCCCACATGATCGCCGGCGTGCCGCCGGCGCGGTGGTAGCGCTCGCCGAGATAGGCGCCGGCTGGCTGGACATTGGCCAAAAGCGGGATATCGAAGCCGTACACCTGCCAATCATCGGGATAAAGTTCGACGCCGGCGTGCTTAGCCATCGCAGCCAGATGCGGCTGCGCATTGGTCGAGCCGCCGATCGCCGAATTGGTGCGGATCGCATTGAGGAAAGCAGCCCGCGTCAGGATATCCGATGGCTTCAAATCCTCGAACACGATCTCGACGGCGCGCCGTCCGGTGCGGTAGGCCATCTGCCCCCGCTCGCGGTAGGCGGCCGGGATGGCGCCACAGCCGGTGAGCGACAGGCCGAGTGCTTCCGCCAGCGCATTCATCGTTGAGGCTGTGCCCATCGTGTTGCAATGGCCAACGGACGGAGCCGAGTCGAGCGCTGCCTGCAGGAACTCCTCCCGATCGATCTCGCCTGCCGCATATTTCCGCCGCATCCGCCAGATGACGGTGCCGGAACCGGCCAGTTCCCCTTCGTGCCAGCCATCGAGCATCGGACCGCCGGAAAGCACGATAGCCGGAATATCGACCGTCGAAGCAGCCATGATCGCAGAAGGCGTGGTCTTGTCGCAGCCGGTAGTCAACACGACACCGTCGAGTGGATAGCCGTAGAGGATTTCGACGAGGCCGAGATAGGCAAGATTGCGATCGAGGGCGGCGGTCGGACGCTTGCAGTTCTCGAAGATCGGATGTGTCGGAAACTCGATCGGTATTCCGCCTGCGTCGCGAATGCCGTCGCGCACGCGCTTGGCGAGCTCGATATGCACTCTGTTGCAGGGCGTTAGATCGCTGCCGCTTTGGGCAATCCCGATGATCGGCTTGCCCGAGCGCAGCTCTTCCGGGGTGATGCCGTAATTCATGAAACGCTCGAGATAGAGCGCCGCCATGTCGATATGATCGGGATTGTCGAACCAATCCTGCGAACGCAGGCGGCGTTTCTTCGGTTGGCGGTCCGTCATCATTATCCTCCCGATCGGCCACTCTTCTCTTCGAAATTTAGAAGCGAAGCGCTGCAGTCCGCCTCACCAACTTCCGCAAGCGCGTCGGCTTTGCCGGTCTTGCTTATCCGGACAGCGGGGCCCGCGCCGATCCTCCCAGCTGCTATCCGCCTTTGATAGTCCCCTCCTCCTCGGTTGCAACCGTTTTGATGAACGTAACGCATTTTCATCGGGTGTCACAAAACGATACGGGCGAGAACCGAAGTTCCCGCCCGATTTACTCGACAAAGGAAGGTTGAATTCCGCTTATTCCGCCGCGAGCCGAATGACCTCGGCCTCTTCCTCCTTGTGTTCGTCCCGCTTGTGCTGGATGAGCGGGCGATTGCCCGTCAGCCGCCGCAGCAGCACGTAGAACACCGGCGTCATGAAGATGCCGAAGAAAGTCACGCCGATCATGCCCGAGAACACCGCAACGCCCATCGCCGCGCGCATTTCCGCGCCGGCGCCGGTCGAGACGACGAGCGGCACGACGCCCATGATGAAGGCCATGGAAGTCATGAGGATCGGGCGAAGGCGCAGGCGGCTGGCTTCGACCGCGGCTTCGCGCGGAGTCCGGCCCTCGAACTCCAGTTCGCGAGCGAATTCCACGATTAGGATCGCGTTCTTCGCCGACAGGCCGACAAGGACGACCAGGCCGATCTGGGTGAAGATGTTGTTATCTCCGCCGGTGAGCCAGACGCCTGTCAGAGCGGCCAGGACGCCCATAGGTACGATCATGATGATCGCCAGCGGCAGGGTCAGGCTTTCATACTGGGCGGCAAGCACCAGGAACACCAGCAACAGCGCGAGCGGGAAGACGACGACGCTCGAATTGCCGGCAAGGATCTGCTGATAGGTCAGGTCCGTCCATTCGAAGTCGATGCCAGCAGGCAGCGTCTCGTGTAGGATCTTCTCGATCGCCGCCTGTGCCTGGCCGGACGAGAAGCCCGGCGCCGGCCCGCCGTTGATATCGGCGGCGAGGAAGCCGTTATAGCGGTTCGCCCGCTCCGGACCCGTGCTCGGCTCCACCTTCAGAAGTGCCGAAAGCGGGATCATCTGGCCCGACGCCGAACGAACCTTCAGCTGACCGATATCTTCCGGCTGAGCGCGGAATTTCGCGTCGGCCTGCACACGGACGCTGTAGGTGCGGCCAAAGGCGTTGAAGTCGTTCACATAGAGCGAGCCGAGATAGATCTGCAGCGTCTGGAACACGTCGGTGACGGACACTCCGAGCTGCTCGGCCTTGGCGCGGTCGAGATCGGCATAGAGCTGCGGCACGTTGATCTGGAAGCTGGAGAACAGCCCGGCGAGCTCAGGCGTCTGGTAGGCCTTGGCAAGCACTGCCTTGGTCGCCTCGTCGAGCGCCTGGTTGCCCAAGCCTGCGCGATCCTCGATCTGCAGCTTGAAACCGCCCGTCGTGCCGAGACCGTTGACCGGCGGCGGCGGGAACATGGCGATGAAGGCATCCTGGATTGCGCCGAATTTCTGGTTCAGCGCCATGGCGATGGCGCCGCCAGAAAGATCCGGCGTCTTGCGCTCCTCGAAATCCTTCAGCGTCACGAAGACGATGCCGGCATTCGAGGAGTTGGTGAAGCCGTTGATCGACAGGCCGGGGAAGGCGATGGCATTGGCGACGCCGGGCTGCGCGAGCGCGATATCGGTCATGCGCTTGATGACGTCTTCCGTGCGATCGAGGCTTGCGGCATCCGGCAGCTGAGCGAAGCCGATCAGGTATTGCTTGTCCTGCGACGGCACGAAGCCGCCGGGAACCGTGGTGAACATGCTGTAGGTCGCGCCGACCAGCGCCAGGTAGACCACCATGACGATGCTCTTGCGCGACACCAGGCCGCCAACACCTTTGCCATAGGCATTCGAGCCTGCGCCGAAGACGCGGTTGAAGCCACGGAAGAACCAACCGAAGATCGCGTCCATGAAGCGCGTAAGCCAGTCCTTGGGCGCGTCGTGGCCCTTCAGCAGAAGGGCGGCAAGCGCCGGTGACAGGGTCAGCGAGTTGAAGGCCGAGATGACGGTCGAGATCGCGATCGTCAGCGCGAACTGACGATAGAACTGACCCGACAGGCCAGAGATGAAGGCGAGCGGCACGAAGACCGCGACGAGCACCAACGCGATCGCGATGATCGGACCGGACACTTCCTTCATCGCCTTATAAGTGGCCGCGCGCGGCGACAGGCCATGCTCGATATTGCGCTCGACGTTTTCCACCACCACGATGGCGTCGTCCACCACGATACCGATCGCAAGCACCAACCCGAACAGACTGAGCGCGTTGATCGAGAAGCCGAAGACATACATGACCGCGAAGGTGCCGATGATCGAGACCGGAACCGCGATCAGCGGAATGATCGACGCGCGCCATGTCTGCAGGAAGACGATGACGACGAGGACGACGAGCGCGATGGCTTCGAGCAGCGTGTCGATGACCTTCTCGATCGAGGAGCGCACGAATTTCGTCGTATCGTAGACGATCTCGTATTTGACGCCCTCAGGCATGGCCAATTGCAGCTGATCCATGGTTGCGCGCACATTGTCGGCGATTTCGATCGCATTCGAACCGGGCGCCTGAAGGGCGGCAACGGCGACGGCCGGCTTGCCGTCGAGCAGCGACCTGAGCGTATAGTCGGCGGCGCCAAGCTCGATGCGGGCGACGTCGCGAAGGCGGGTGATCTCCCCATTGACGCCCGTCTTGACGATGATGTTGCCGAACTCCTCGGGCGTGCGCAGGCGGCCCTGTGCATTCACGTTGAGCTGCAGGTCGACGCCCGGCTGGCTCGGCGACGCGCCGATAATGCCGGCGGCCGCCTGGACGTTCTGCGAGCTGATCGCGTTGCTGATGTCGCTGGCGGCAAGTTCATGCTCGGCGGCCTTCTGCGGGTCGATCCAGACACGCATCGAATAATCGCCGGCGCCGAAGACCTGCACCTGGCCGACGCCGGGGATGCGGGCGAGCCGATCCTTGATGTTCAAGGTCGCGTAGTTGCGAAGATAGGTGATGTCGTGGCTGTTCCCGTCGGAGACAAGGTTGACGACCATGATGAAGTCGGGCGAGCTCTTGACCGTTGTGATCCCGAGCGCGCGCACTTCCGCCGGCAGGCGCGGCTCGGCCTGGCTGACGCGGTTCTGGACGAGCTGCTGCGCCTTGTCTGGGTCGGTGCCGAGCTTGAAGGTGACGGTGACGTTGAGCACACCGTCCGACGTCGCCTGGCTCGACATGTAGAGCATGTCCTCGACGCCGTTGATCTGCTCTTCGAGCGGTGTCGCCACCGTTTCGGCAATGACGCTCGGATTGGCGCCGGGATAGGTGGCGCGCACGACGACCGACGGCGGCACGACGTTTGGATATTCGGAAATCGGCAGCGCGCGCAGGCCGATCAGGCCGGCAACCACGATGAGGACCGAAAGAACGCCGGCAAAGACCGGCCGGTCGACAAAGAATCTGGAGATATTCATATCAAAGCCCTCTCCGGGGTGAACATGGATGCAACGTCCCTTTCCGGCGGTTTGGGGAGCCGCCGGTGGGTCCTGTCATTTCGGAAATTGGCCTTCCCCGAGAGGGGAAGGCTGCGTCTTACTGCGCGGTCGCGACTTTCTCTTCCATCTGCGGAATGACGACGGCGCCCGGACGGATGCGCTGCAAGCCGTTGACGACGATCTTTTCGCCGGCGGTGAGGCCGCTTTCAACCACCCGCTGCCCCTCAGCCAGGGCGCCGAGTTGCACCTGCCGGTATGCAACCTTGTTGTCGCCGTCGACGACGAAGACGAACTTCTTGTCCTGGTCCGTGCCGACGGCGCGGTCGCTGATGACGATCTTGTTCTCAGCCTTCGGCTGGCCCATGCGCACGCGCACGAACTGGCCGGGGATAAGGCGTCCGCCCGGATTATCGAAGACGGCGCGCACGCCGATGGTGCCGCTAGATGCGTCGACCTCGTTGTCGATCAGCTGCAGCTTGCCCTTGATCGGCGTGCCTTCGTCGGCGAGCGTGCCGACCTCGACCGGAATCTCTTCGACGGGCGGCAGAGCGCCGTCCGTCTGTGGCAACTGGGCGAGAGCGCGGGTCACCATCTCTTCGCTGGCGTTGAAGCTCGCGTAGATCGGATCGACCGAAACGAGTGTCGTCAGCGCAGGCGAAGCCGATCCGGCCGCAACCAGGTTGCCTGTCGTCACCTCGATCTTGCCGATGCGGCCGGAAACCGGCGCCCGCACCTGAGTGTAATCGAGATTGAGCTGAGCCGACTGCAACGCAGCCTGCGCTGATCGCAGTCCTGCCTGCGCCTCGGCCAGCGCGCTCTGGCGCTGATCGAGATCGCTCTGGGAGATGGTGCGGTTGTCGGACAGCCTGCGGCCGCGGTCAAGCTCGGTCTGCGCCAGGCTGACCTTGGCTTCGGCCGAAGCGACCTGGCCTTGAGCCTGCGCCACGCTAGCCTGGTAAGGAGCCGGATCGATGGTGAAGAGCAGGTCACCCTGCTTCACCAGCGCCCCCTCACGGAAAGCCACCGAAAGGATGGCGCCTTCGACACGGGGACGGACCTGGACACGATCGACCGCTTCGAGACGGCCGGAAAAGGTCTCCCAGGCCGTCACGTCGCGGGCTTCGACCATGGCCACCGTCACCGGTACGGCAGGAGGCTGCGCGGGAGCGGAAGCTGCCGTAGCCGTCGTGCTCATCGGCAGCTCGAAAAACAATGCAGCGCCTGAAACGGACGCAATAAGTCCTATGCCGGCGCCCACGAGGGCCCAGCGCTTGCTTCTGGACGTCATCAGTACTCTCCTTGCGGCCCCAGGCCGCCGAAATATCAGATCTTCTTCAATGCAATTGCGGTTGGACGCTTACGTCCTGAAGGAAACTTCCGAAATGGCGGCTGACGTGTTCCTGCCAGTCGGGTGTCTCCCCAGATTTCCCACCATAAATCGAGGGCCAGCCCGTCCCGGCGGGAAGGACATGCTGGCGCACACCGACGCCGGCCTTTTTCAGGCGGGCACCGTAACCAAGTGTTTCGTCGTGCAGAGGATCATCCTCCGCGGTGAATATCAGCGCCGGCGCGACGCCTGAAAGACGCGAACAGAGGCAGGGGGCCGCGTAGGGGTGGCAGCCGCCACCGCTCAGATAATGGCTCCAGCCGTCCGCCCAGCGCTGCCGCATGCCGATCGCTTCGGCCTTGCGGATCGACGACGTGCCCATGAAGGGATCGAGCAGCGGTGAAATCAGCACCTGGCCGTCGAGCGCCTCCGGCATCTGATCGCGCGCCTTGAGCGCCACTCCGGCCGCGACATTGCCGCCCGCCTCCTCGCCGGCGACAAACAGCAGCGACTTCCGGTCGCCGAGACCGGCGGCGCGCTTGTTGGCGAGATAGGTGAAAACGGAGAAGGAGACTTCCAATGCC
The DNA here is from genome assembly GCF_002531885.1 of Rhizobium sp. L9. NCBI lineage: Bacteria > Pseudomonadati > Pseudomonadota > Alphaproteobacteria > Hyphomicrobiales > Rhizobiaceae > Rhizobium > Rhizobium sp. L9. Next base: position 95,143 of record NZ_NWSZ01000024.1, read on the forward strand.
TTCGGAAAGAGGTTGCCGGACAGTGTGCTGTAGTCGACGGCGGCGACGATGGCGCCGGCTTTGGCGAGACTGACTGCAACCGGCCGGTCGACATTCGTTTCGCTGTCGAGAAATGCGCCCCCATGCAGGTAAAGCACGATGGGCGGACCCTTGCCGTAATCGGCGCCCTGGTAGACACGCGCGGAAACGGGGCCGACGGCCACCTTATCCAGCATCATGTCCTTCCATTCTACCGTCATCGATCCGGTCTCTTTTGCACGCAACCGCAGGCACACAACACCTGCCGCTTGCATTTCGTATAAAAAAGATATTGTTATTCAGAACAGGGAATAAGAAGCAATATCACGATAACACTGTTCCGATTCTCGAATAATGGTGCAACGCAAACTGCGGACTTGAAACCGATGGATCAACTTTCGGCAATGCGCGTCTTCATCCGCGTCGTGGAGACGGGCAATTTCACCCGCGCCGCCGACATGCTCGCCATGCCCAAGGCGACGGTGACCAACCTCATTCAGGGTCTCGAAGCGCATCTGCGCACCAAGCTCCTGAACCGCACCACGCGCCGGGTCATGGTGACCACGGACGGCGCACTTTATTATGAACGCGCCGCCCAGATCATCTCCGAGCTGGAGGAACTCGATGGCAGCCTCTCCAATTCGCAAAGCCTGCCGAGCGGGCGGTTGCGCATCGAAATGAGCGGCGCTTTTGCCGACGCCATTATCGTTCCGGCACTTTGCGACTTCTACCAGCGCTATCCGGATATCCGTCTGGACCTAGGGGTCGGCGACCGCACGGTAGACTATCTGGTCGAAAACGTCGATTGCGCGCTGCGCGCCGGTACGCCCACCGATCAGTCACTGATCGCCCGGCGGGTTTCGGAGATGGAGCTGATCACCTGCGCTTCGCCGAGCTACATTCAGAAATTCGGCATGCCCGAACGGCCGGAGGATTTGGAGACCACGCACTACTCCGTCAATTATTTCCGCGCCCAGAACAACCGAACGCTGCCTTTCGAATTTCGCAGGGGCAACGAAATGGTCGAGACGACCCCACGCTGCATTGCCTCGGTCAATGACAGCCGCACCTATCTGACCGCGGCCCTGACGGGGCTCGGCGTCGCGCAGGTGCCGACCTTCATGGCGCGTGAACCGATGCGGCGGGGCGAACTCGTCCGCGTGCTGCCGGACTGGCGCCGTGACCCGGTGCCGCTCTATGTGGTCTATCCGCCGAACCGCCACCTCAGCAACAAAGTCCGCGTCTTCGTCGATTGGCTGGTCAAGCTCCTGGTCGAGGCCAAGCTGAACGATTTCTAGAGCATGCCACGCGGTTGCAAAACAGAGACGGCCCGGAAGGCAGAGAAACCTTCGACGGGCCGTAAAATTTGAACATCGGACCTGTCGCGCCGCAGACTGGGCGCGGCAGGCTCTGGAGGTTCGGGAGAGAGCGTCAGGGAACTCCACTCGCTCGCGATAAAACAACTATAGGCACTCTCCACACGATTGTAAGGGGGGAGACCTACAATCTTCAATCACATGATTGCGATGAGGGCGCCTTCATCAGATCACGCCGCCGTTGGCGCGCAGTGTCTGACCATTGATCCAGCCGCCGTCCGGGCCGGCGAGAAAGGCGACTGCGGAGGCAATGTCCTCGGGCGATCCGATCCGTTCCAGCGGATTCATCTTCGCCATGCGGGTAATGAGTTCCTCCGTCTTGCCATTGAGGAAAAGATCGGTGGCCACCGGCCCGGGCGCAATGGCGTTGACGGTGATGTTACGGCCGCGCATCTCCTTGGCCATGATTGCCGTCAGCGTTTCGACGGCGGCTTTGGTGGCGGCGTAAACGCCGTAGGTTTCGAGCTTCAAGCCGACGACCGAAGTCGAAAAGTTGATGACCCTGCCGCCATCGCGCAGACGCCGGGCCGCTTCCCTGAGTGTATTGAACGTGCCCTTGAGATTGACGCCGATCTGGCGATCGAAGTTTTCGTCGTCAGTCTCGGCGAGCGGCGACAGCATCATGATGCCGGCATTGTTGACAAGCACATCAACGCCGCCAAAGGCGCCTTCCGCAGCGTCGAACATCCGCCGGACGGCTTCAGCATTGCTGACATCCGCCTTGGCCGTCAGCGCCCTGCCGCCAGCCTGTTCGATCTCCCGGGCGAGGTCCTCGGCCGCTGCCGCACTGCCGGCATAGTTGACGACGACGGTGAAACCCTCCCTGGCGAGGCGTCTGGCTACGGCCGCGCCGATACCGCGGGAAGCGCCGGTGACGAGTGCGACCTTGCTGTCTTTGTTGGAAGCCATTGTTCTTCTCCTTTTACGCCGCAGCGCGTTTTCGATGAGAAGAAGATGCGCCTTTTCTTGCGCCGGTTAATCGTGCATTCTCCGGCATCACTATCCGGAGAACACGAACAAACAAGATGGACAGGTTCGATGCCATGCGTGTGTTCTGCCGTGTTGTGGAGCGCCGCAGCTTTACCCTCGCAGCGGAAGACACGGGCCTGCCGCGCTCGACCGTTACCGACGCGGTCAAGCAGCTCGAGGCCCGCCTCGGCGTGCGCCTGCTCCAGCGCACGACACGCCATGTCAGCCCGACGCTCGACGGCGAGGCCTACTACCAGCGCTGCCTGTCGATCCTCGCCGACATCGAGGATGCGGAAGGAGCCTTTGCCGGCGCCAGACCGAAAGGCCTGCTGCGCGTCGATCTGCACGGCACGCTCGCGCGCCATTTCGTGCTGCCGAGCCTGCCGTCCTTTCTGGAGACCTATCCCGAGATCGAGTTCTATATGAGCGAAGGCGATCGGCTGGTCGATCTGGTGCGCGAGGGCATCGATTGCGTGCTGCGCGTCGGCACGCCTGCCGACAGCGACATGGTCATCAGGCGCGTCGCCATGCTTGATGAGGTCACGCTCGCCTCTCCCGCTTATATCGCCGCCCGCGGCCCGCCGCAGCATCCTGACCGGCTTGCCGGCCATCGCATGGTCGGCTTCCACTCCAGCAGCACCGGCAGTCTGCTCCCGCTTGAATTCACCATCGGCGGTGCGGCACGTAACATAACCATTCCAGCGACGATCACGGTCAACGCCGCCGAAAGCTATGTTGCGGCAGCGAGGATGGGCCTCGGTCTGATCCAGATCCCGCGCTACCACGCCGAAAAAGATCTGTCCGACGGCACGCTGGTCCACGTGCTCCGGGATTTTCCACCGACCCCGACCCCGGCTTCCCTGCTCTACCCCCGCAACCGCCAGCTTTCGCCCCGCGTGCGCGTTTTCATCGATTGGCTGGTGAAGCTCTTCGCTCGACAAAATTCCAAAAACACGCTTTGCTAACATAAGCGTTTAGGGGAATAGCCATGGCACTCAGCGATATCACCGTCTACCAGACGGAAGATGGCTTCGTCGTCGAATTCGGCGGTGAGGGTGAAGACAGCATTGGCGTAACGCTGCGAAGCGCACCCGAACTGACATTGGAAAACGCGATCCGGCGTGCAAAGGCCCTGCTTGCTGCAGCAATCGAACCGGCCCATGGTGACGGCGCGCGCAGCAAGGATCCGGCCCTGCTCGAAGAGGAACTGGAGGAAGGCCTGGAAGATTCCTTCCCCGCGAGCGATCCGGTCTCGGTTACATCATCCTCGATCCCCATGCGTAATCCGAATGCCGGCCGCTGACGCGGCCGGCCCATCAAATGGTTTTCGGATGACGGCGGCGGCGACGAATGGTATCTGCCACAGCCATGACCGATGGAGGAATGACAAAGGGCGCGATCGGCGCCGGCGCGCTTGCTGGTGAAAGCCTCAAGGCGTTTTTCGAGCGCGACGCCATCACTGTAGCCCGCGACCTGCTTGGCTGCCATCTGACCGTGGATGGCGCCGGCGGCCGCATCACCGAGACCGAAGCCTATTTCCCCGATGACGAAGCCTCGCACAGTTTTCGCGGGCCCACCAGGCGCAATGGCGCCATGTTCGGCCGGCCCGGCAATGTCTACATCTACCGCATCTACGGCATGTACTGGTGCCTGAACTTCGTCTGTCATCCGGGCTCGGCCGTGCTGATCCGGGCGCTCGAGCCGGAAACGGGAATTGCCGCTATGACGGAGCGGCGCGGCACTGATATGCTGACGGCGCTCTGCAGCGGCCCGGGCAAGCTCTGCCAGGCGCTCGGCATCGATATCGAAATCAATGACAGACTGCTCGACCGCCCACCCTATGCATTGACGCCGTCCACGCCGGTGCCGATTGTTGTGGGGAAACGCATCGGCATCACGAGAAATGCCGAAGCACCGTGGCGCTTCGGCATTCAGGGATCGCGATATCTCAGCAAGCCGTTTCGCTGATCACTCCATGACCGCACTGTGGTCGACGGCAGGCGCGGCCTTCGGCTTGCGCAGCAACAGCGCCAGCGGAATGACCGCGAGCGACATCAACATCAAGAGCTTGAAATCGTCCATATAGGCGATGATCGTCGATTGCAGGGTGATCATCTCGTTGAGCGAAGCGCGGCCGGCGGCCGTGAGCGGGCTCAACCCCTGCGCCGCGACAGCATTGAAGGCGTGGTTGAAAGGCGTCACATAGGCGGCGATCGATTCATGATTGCTCTGCGTGTTCTCGACGATCAGTGCCGAGACGATCGAGATGCCGACCGCCGAGCCGATGTTTCGCGACAGATTGTAGAGGCCGGTGCCGTCGCCACGCATTTGGGCGGGCAGCGTCGCGAAGGCGATCGTCGTCAGCGGCACGAAGAGAAAGCCGAGGCCGGCGCCCTGGATGAAGCCGACCGAGACGATCGTCCATTGCGAAACATCAGGCGTCCATCCCGTCATATCGTACATCGCCCAGGCAGTCAGGCCGAGACCGAGCACCAGCAGCAAGCGCGTATCGACCTTGCCGATCAGCCGCCCGACAATGAACATACAGAGCATGGTGCCGAGCCCGCGCGGCCCCATGACGATGCCGGCGGTGATGACGGGATAGCCCATCAGCGTCTGCAGATAGGGGGTCATCAGCGCCAGCGAGGCGAGGTAGGTGACGCCAACCACGAAGATGAAAATCATGCTCACCGTGAAGTTCTGGTCGAGAAACAGCTTCGGATTGACGAAGGATTTCTCTGCGGTCAGCGTGTGCACCAGAAGCAGATAGAAGGCGGCGGCGCAGACAATCGCTTCGACCATGATCTCGCCCGAAGAGAACCAGTCGAGCTGCTCGCCGCGGTCGAGGAAGAGCTGCAGCGCGGCGATGAACAGGCTCATCATCCCGAAGCCGAACCAGTCGAGTTTGGCGAGCGCATCCCGCTTGGTCTCGGCAACGAAGACGACGATGCCCATGAAGGCGAGCGCGCCGATCGGCACGTTGATATAGAACACCCAGCGCCAGCTGATATTGTCGGTCAGCCAGCCGCCGATGACCGGGCCGAGCACCGGCCCGACCATGACTGAGACGCCGAAAAGCGCCATGGCCGAGCCGCGTTCCTCCACCGTATAGATGTCGAGGAGAATGCCCTGGGAAAGCGGCACCAGCGAGGCGCCGAACAGGCCCTGCAGCAGGCGGAAGGCAACGATCTGGTTCAGCGATTGCGCCAGGCCGCAGAGAACGGAGGCGGCCACGAAGCCAGCGATAGCGACGAGCAGCACTCGCTTGCGGCCGAATTTGGCGGCGAGGAAACCGGAGGGCGGCGTCATGATCGCCGCCGCAACGATGTAGGAGGTGAGCACCCAGTTGATCTGGTCGGCGGAGGCCGACACGCTGCCCTGGATATAGGGCAGCGCCACGTTGGCGATCGTCGTGTCCAGCGCCTGCATGATGACGGCGAGAATGACGCAGGCCGTGATCGCGCCGCGATTGGCGACCCGGGTCGCCGGAGATGCAGGAGCGTTACTCATGGTCCTTGCCCTGAGGCCAGCCCAGAAGCGTGTTGACGAAATCGGGCAGGCCGCGGGCATGGCCGGTATCGACATCGACGACCGTGCTCATGCCGACGCGCAACGGCGGCTTGCCTGCGGCATCCTCGATGCTGACGCGCATCGGAATGCGCTGCACGACCTTCACCCAGTTGCCGGTGGTGTTCTGCGCCGGCAGCAGCGAGAAGCTGGAACCCGAAGCCGGGCTGATGCTCTCGACCTTGCCCTTCCAGGTCACGCCGGGATAAGTGTCGACATGGACCTCGGCCGACTGCCAAGGCTTGACGTAAGTCAGCTCGGTTTCCTTAGGGCTGGCGGCGATCCACAAATGGTCGGTAGCGACGAGCGAGAAGGCCTGCTGCGAGGCCTGCAGGTAGGAGCCGACCTGCAGCGCGTTGACATTGGTGACGATGCCGTCGAAGGGCGCCTTGACGACACTGTGGTCGAACTCGCGCTGGGCGTTGTCGACCTGCGATTTGGCCTGCAGGTAGAGCGGGTTTTCCTCGACCGGCTCGTCGGCCCTGCCGCCGAGCTGGGCGAGCGTCGTTGCTGCTTCCGCCTTGGCGACGGCAACCTTCTGCTGAGCGGCCTCGAGATTGTGCTTGGCCTCGTCATAGGCGGATTGCGTCGCGCTGCCGTTGTTAACGAGGGCCTGCTGCCGGTCGAACTGATCCTGGTAATAGGGCAGATCGGCTTGCGCCTGCGTGATCTCGGCAAGCGACTGCTGATAGCTGGCCTTGAGGTTCATGATCTGATTGCGCTGCACGCCGAGCTGCGCCTTGGCGCCGTCGAGCGCGATCTTGAAGGAATCGGCCCTCAGGCTGAAGAGCACCTGCCCCGCCTTGACCGCCTCGTTTTCATGCACGTCGATCCGGTCGACGATGCCCGAGACATCCGTGGTGACCCCGACCATATCGGCCTGGATATAGGCGTTGTCGGTCGACATCACCTGACCGCCATTGACGTAATAATAACCGCCGACAACGAGCGCGACCGGCAGCAGGGCGAAGAGAACGGGCCGCGTGAGACTGCGCCGGCGGCGGACCTGGTTGCCGCCAGGCGCAGCCACGGCGACAGCCGGCGCTGAACTGGATGAAGGCGCTTCGGCTACCGTTTCCTGCTGTTTCGCTTCATTTTCTTCAATAGGTGACTTTGCATTGGCGTCGGCAACGACGCGGAGGGGAGATTGATCAGCCATCGTTCATCTCATTCTCGTCAACCGGGGTCCGGCATGCCTGGACCAGGTTGGTCTTCATTACGGACAGGATGTGGAAAAGCTGCTCACGCTGCTCGACTGACACACCTTCCAGCGCCTCTGCGCGGGTCACATCGCCAAGTTCGCGCATTTCGGCGAGCAGAGGATGCGCTTCGTCGCGCATGTAGAGCAGCCAGATCCGCCGGTCGGTCGGATGCTGGCGGCGCTCAATGAGCCCGCGTTCAGCGAGTTTGTCGAGAATACGCACCAGCGTGATCGGCTCGACTTCGAGAATTTCGGCAAGGCCGCTCTGGTGGATCCCCTCGTTATTCGAGAGATAGGCGAGCGTCTGCCATTGCGAACGTGTCAGCCCAAGACACTTGGCGCGTTGCTCGAAGCGCTTGCGCAGCAGTCGTGCGACATCGTGGAGAAGGAATCCGAGTGTGGGCGTGGCGTTCATGGAAACCTGTGCCGGATATTTATAAGCATCCTTATGATGTGCTCACATATATTGAGCACAGACGCTCGCACAAGAGCGTAAGCCGCAGATTCTGCAACCGGGGCCAAAATGCCGCAGGCCGCAGCCGGCAGCTTGCCGTCCCTCACAGCTTTAGGCTCGAACGGTGGCCGCGGCATCGCCTGGCCCTAGTTTCTGGCAAGAACTATCCGCTGAAATGGTCTGGAGGGCCTATGGCGTTCTTCGAAAGCATGCTGACGCTGCTCTTGGTGGCGATCATCTTCCTGCAATTCTCCAGGAAGTTCCGTGTGCCTTATCCGACCATGCTGGCAATCGCCGGCATCATTGTCGCTGCCTTCCCATGGGCTCCGGAGGTGGCGATCGATCCCAGGCTTGCGCTGGCGCTCTTCATCGCACCCGTACTTTTCGACGCCGCCTACGATTTGCCGCCGAGGACGTTGAGGCGCAACTGGCTGCCGCTCTTTTCGCTTGCCGCAATCGCCGTCATTTTGACGGCCGCGTCCGTTGCCGCCGTCGGCGTCGCAATGGCCGGCCTGCCGCTTGCCGTGGCCGTCGCACTCGGCGCCATCGTGGCGCCGCCGGATGCGGTCGCGGCGACCGTCATGCTCGACCGCTTCAATCTGCCCCGCCAGACCTATGTAATCCTCAAGGGCGAGAGTCTGCTCAACGATGCCGTCGCCCTCCTCATCTTCAGCGCCGCAGTGGCGGCCGCCACCAGCCCCGCCTTCCTCACCGGCATTCTGGCAGAATTGACGCTGGCAGCGCCGGGTGGTCTCATCCTCGGTTATCTTCTCGGCCGTCTCTACATGATCGTTGGTCTGAAGCTCGCCGGCACGCTCGGCGGCACATTGCTCGAGTTCGTCGCCACCTTCGGCACGTGGATCATCGCCGAGCGACTGCACCTTTCGGCGATCCTGGCGATCGTCGCATATGCCATGGTGATCGCCCGCTACATGCCGGAGCGGCAGACGGCCCGCCACCGCATTCATTCCTATTCGGTTTGGGAAGCCGCGGTTTTCCTGCTTAACGTGCTCGCCTTCCTGCTGATGGGCTTGCAGGTCCGCCAGATCGTCCTCGATCTCGATCCCGGCCGGCTGAGTTTTGCGATCACCTTGGCAACCGCGGTCTTTGTCACCGTCATCGTCGTGCGCCTAGCCTGGGTGCTCGTCTATAACCGCGCCATCACCTTTCTTGCCGAGCGCGGTCTCACGACGCAAGCCGCTCCCTCATTTGCTGCGAGCCTGCTTGCCGGCTGGTGCGGCATGCGCGGTCTCGTCACGCTCGCAACTGCGCTTGCCCTGCCGATCGACTTCCATGATCGCGATATTATCCTGCTCAGCGCGCTGGCCGTCGTTCTCGGCACGCTCATTGTCCAGGGGCTGACGCTCGGGCCGCTGATCCGCTTCCTGAAATTCGATCCGGACAAATCCCTGAACCGCGATCTCACCAAAGCCCGCGTGGCATTGATCGACGCGGCTCTTGCCGAGCTTGAAGGCGAGGACAAATCCACCCGAATCCTGCGCGACGTTTACACCTCGGAGCGTGAGATTGCTGCCGACGGAAGACACCCGCGCGAAGTCAGCAGGCTCGATAGGCAACGCCGCAGCGTCATCGCCGCGAAGCGCCGAAAACTGGCGGAGATGCGTCGTGCCGACGAGATTGATGACGATGTTTTCCATGCGTTGGAACAGGAGCTCGACTGGGCAGAGCTCGCCGTCCTGCCGCCCGGCCGCGACGAAATCGTCGAGAGCTGACGCCGCCCGTGGGTTTTGACGGACTGCTGAACGGCAGCCAATTGGCATTTGCTATTTTTCGCCGCTGCCGTTTATATCCAGTTTCATAGCGTTACGATTTTTCCGATTTGCATTGCATGCCGGCCTTCCTTTCCAGAATTGAACGCCGGGGGAAATCACGGAGGCAAGGCCTTCGTTCAAAGCAGCAACACATGAATAGCATCACTTCATCTTAAGTTCGGTGGCAGTCGATCGGCCACCGCGATTGGAGGGACCGATTATGACTTTCGCGCTTCGACGGATATTGATGCTCGGCTGCATCGCCACGTTCATGCCTCTGGCCGCGATGGCGCAGGGCGCACCGTCCGCCCCTCCCCCTGTCACGGTCGCAAAGCCGGTGGTGCGCGATGTCATCGACAATGACGAATTCATCGGCCGTTTCCAGCCGGTCGACGAAGTCTCCGTGCGTTCGCGCGTCGGGGGCTACCTACAGGAAGTCCATTTCGAGGACGGCGCCTTGGTCAAACAGGGCGACCTGCTCTTCGTCATCGACCAGCGGCCGTTCGTCACCGCGCTCAACCAGGCAAAGGCCACGCTCGAAGCGTCGCAGTCCACTCTTGTCTTCGCCGACGCTCAGTACAAGCGCGCCCAGTCTCTCGCCTCGAGCGGCAGCCAATCCGCGCAGACGCTGGACGATCGCCGCCGCGAATTCGATTCCGCTGAGGCCAATGTCCGCGGTGCTCAGGCCGCGGCCGACCGCGCGGCTCTCGATCTCGAATATACCGAGATCCGGGCGCCACTCAGCGGCCGTATCGACCGCCGCTTGCTCTCGACCGGCAATCTCGTGCAGGCCGACCAGACGGTGCTCACGACGATCGTCTCCCTCGATCCGATCGACTTCTATTTCGATGTCGACGAGCGCCGCCTGCTGAATTTCGCCGACACCGCACGCAAGCAGGGCAAGGACCTGCAGCTCGGAGGCGGCGGTGTCGACGTATCCGTCACGATCTCCGATCCGACCGCCAAACCTTTTATGGGGAAGCTCGATTTTGCCGAGAACCGGGTGGACAACGAGAGCGGCACCATCCGCATCCGCGCCCGCCTTGCAAATCCAGATCTCGTCCTGCAGCCGGGCCTGTTCGGCCGTGTGCAGGTCGCAGCCTCCAATACATACAAGGCCATCCTCGTCCCGGACGAGGCTATCGGCTCCGACCAGAATGAACGTGTCGTCTATGTGGTCGATGCGCAAGGCAAGGTTTCGACCAAGCCCGTCAGGCCCGGACCGCGGCTCTACGGCTATCGCGTCATCCGTGAAGGCCTCGACGGCAACGAGACGATCATCGTCAACGGGCTGATGCGCGCCCGGCCTGGCTCGACCATCACACCGCAGATGAGCGAACTGCCGCAGGAGCGGCAGGACACTGCGCCGGAATCCGCGAATGCGGAGACCGGACAATGAGATTTGCGCACTTTTTCGTGGACCGGCCCATCTTCGCGGCCGTCATTTCCATCCTCTTTCTGGTCGTCGGCGGCATCGCCTATACGCAGCTGCCGGTCTCTCAATATCCGGAGATCGCGCCGCCCACCATCGTCGTGCGTACCTCCTATCCGGGCGCCGACCCGCAGACCATCGCCGACACCGTTTCGACCCCACTCGAGCAGCAGATCAACGGCGTCGAAGACATGCTTTACATGTCTTCCTATTCCAGCGCCGACGGCGCCATGTCGCTGACGATCACCTTCAAGCTCGGCACCGATCTAGATAAGGTGCAAGTCCTAGTCCAGAACCGCGTTTCCATCGCCCTTCCCCGCCTTCCCGAGGAAGTCCAGCGCCTCGGCGTGACCACGGACAAGAGCTCGCCCGACCTGATGATGGTGGTGCACCTCCTGTCGCCATCGCATCGCTACGACCAGCTCTACGTCTCCAACTACGCCCGCAACCGCATCCGCGACGTGCTCGTGCGTCTCGACGGCGTCGGCGACGTGCAGATCTTCGGCGAACGCCAGTATTCGATGCGCACCTGGCTCGATCCGGAAAAGCTCTCCGCCTACGGCATGACGTCCGACGACGTCGTTTCGGCCTTGAGGGACCAGAACGTCCAGGTGTCGGGCGGCAAGATCGGCGCACCGCCGGTGACCGGCAGGAACGCGTTCGAATATACGGTGCGAACGGACGGGCGCTTTTCCGATGTGCGCGAGTTCCGCTATGTCATCGTCAAATCGACGGGAGCAGGCCGGCTCGTGCAGCTGCAGGATGTAGCCCGCATCGAACTTGGCGCCCAGGACTACGTCACCAACAGCTATCTCAACAACGACCCTGCGGTCGCGCTCGGCATCTTCGCCCGGCCGGGAACCAATGCACTCGACACGGCCCACCAGGTCCAGACGCTTATGAAGGATATCTCCCAGAATTTCCCGGAAGGCCTGGAATATCGCATCGTTTACGACACGACCGAATTCATCTCGGACTCGATCAACGAGGTCTATAGAACCATCGCCGAAGCGGCCATCCTGGTGGCTATCGTCGTTCTGGTTTTCCTGCAATCCTGGCGGACCGCGATCATACCGATCGTCGCCATTCCCGTCTCGCTGATCGGCACCTTCGCGGTTCTGCTCGCCTTCGGCTTTTCGCTCAACATGCTGACGCTCTTCGGCCTCGTGCTGGCGATCGGCATCGTCGTCGACGATGCGATCGTGGTGGTGGAAAACGTCGAGCGAAATCTGGCGCGCGGAATGACGCCGAGGCAGGCGTCGCACGTGACGATGGACGAAGTCGGAACCGCTGTCGTGGCGATCTCGCTGGTCCTGATCGCGGTATTCGTGCCGACGGCTTTCATCCCCGGCATATCGGGCCAGTTCTACAGGCAGTTCGCCGTGACGATCTCCGTCACCACTGCCATATCGGCCTTGAACTCCCTGACGCTTTCGCCGGCCCTCGCGGGCATATTGCTGAAAGCCCATGATCACCAGACGAAGCGCAAGAGCATCGCCTCACGGCTGGGGACAGGTCTTGCAAGCGGCTTCAATCGCGGCTTCGACCGGATGAGTTCGGGCTACTCATGGATTGTCCGGCACCTTGTCAGAAGCTGGGTAGGCCTGACCTGCTCGATGCTCGCCTTTGCCGCCCTTCTGGGCGCAACATGGTACATGAGCACCAGGGTTCCCTCTGGCTTCATCCCCACTATGGACCAGGGTTACGCGATCATCGTCGTGCAGCTTCCCGACGGTGCCTCGCTTGCGCGTACCGATGCAGTCGTCAAAAAGGTGGGCGATATCGCCCGAACCGTGCCCGGCGTCGGCAACGCCGTGCAGTTTGCCGGCTTCAGCGGAGCGACGTTTACCAATGCTTCGAATTCGGGCGTTGTCTTCGTTCCGTTCAAATCCTTTGCCGAACGCGAGGAAGGCGGAGAGAACGCCAACAAGATCATCGGCGAACTCTTCGGCAAGCTGCAGAGCATCCAGGAAGCCTTCATCATTGCCATCCCGCCGCCGTCCGTGCGCGGCGTCGGCAACTCCGGCGGCTTCAAGATGCAGATTTCCGATCTTGAAAACCCTGATATGACGCGCGTGCTCGGCCTTGCCCGCCAGATGATGAGGGCGGCGGCTACGACCGAGGGTCTCACCGGTGTCTTCACGACGTTCTCCGATGCCAGTCCGCAATATTTCCTGTCGATCGACCGCGACAAGGCGCGCTTCCTGAACGTGCCGATCCCCAATATCTTCAATGCGCTTTCGATCAATCTCGGCGTCGCTTACGTCAATGATTTCAACGCGTTCGGCCGTGTCTACCAGGTCCGCGCCCAGGCCGACCGACAATACCGGATGGACAAGGAAGACATCCTCGCCCTGAAGGTGCGCTCGGCCACCGGTGCGCTCGTGCCCTTGGGAACGCTGATGGACATTCAGGATTCCAGCGGACCGGCGCTTGTCCAGCGCTATAACATGTATGTCTCGGTGCCGCTCCAAGGCAATCCGACGCCCGGCACCTCGACCGGCGATGCCATCAAAAAGATGGAGGAACTGGCCGCCAAGATCCTGCCGCCGGGAACGACTTTCGAATGGACGGAACTCGCCTATCAGGAGACTCATACCGGCAACACCGCCGTCTATATCTTCGCCCTGTCCGTCATTTTCGTCTTCCTGGCGCTGGCCGCCCAATATGAAAGCTGGGTTCTGCCCCTTGCGATCATTCTCATCGTTCCGCTTGCTGTACTCGCGGCGTTGATTGGAGTGTGGCTCAGAGGCATGGACAACAACGTCCTGACCCAGATCGGCCTGATCGTCCTGATCGGACTGGCGGCGAAGAACGCCATTCTGATCGTCGAATTTGCAAGACAGGCGGAAGAGGAAGGCAAATCGCCGGTGGAGGCCGCGATCGAGGCCAGCCATCTTCGCCTGCGCCCGATTCTGATGACGGCATTCGCCTTCATCTTCGGCGTTCTGCCGCTTGCCATCGCCACCGGCCCCGGCGCCGAAATGCGTCAGTCACTCGGAACAGCCGTTTTCTCGGGCATGCTCGGCGTGACGCTCTTCGGCCTGTTCCTGACGCCGGTCTTCTACGTCGTGCTGCGCGGCCGACGCCGCAGCCGCTTGGTTGAAAGGCCTGTCGAAGCCGTTCCGGCCGAAAGGGAGACAGTCTGATCACTCTAGCCTGTCGCGCAAAAGTGTGCAGCGGCGACGACATGTTTGAAAACTAAGGCTCAAGCGCAGGGGAGAATCTGAAAGATTGCGACGCGCCTTATGACACAGCCTCGTGCTGGGACGATGTCAGGTGGAAAACAAATGCACCCGGCCCTGCCAGAACCGTGCGACGGTCAGCTTGCCGCTGCGAAAGGCGCGTGTATCGAGATTGAGCCGCCTCGGGCGAATGTCAGGCTCATCGCTGGGCGTATGGCCATGCACGACGAGCTTCGGCAAAGGAACCCTGCTTTCGAGAAAGCGGTGGCGGATAAGGACCAGGTCCTCCTCCGTCTGAGCGGAGAGCGGCAGCATCGGATCGATGCCGGCATGCACGAACACCACGCTCGGTGTGTCCAGCATGATCGGCAGCGCCCGCATGAAATCGATATGCGTATGCGGCAGCGACTGCCGCAGAAAGGCGTCGAGCTGCGCGCCGGAGGGGAAGACGAGCGGCAGATGCTCCGGATCGAGCCCATAGGATTTAAGCGATTCCGCCGATCCCATCCGCATCCAGTCGTCATAAGGGAGCCAGCCGTCGACATAATCGAGCATGGCGATCTCGTGATTACCGATAAGACAGATACGGTCGAAACCATCAGGCGGCGGCTCCATGAGGTGAGTGATGACCTGTGCCGATTCCGGGCCCCGGTCGATATAGTCACCCAGCGTCACGATCAGCTTTTGCCCGGGCAATCGCGCGCCATCTTGCAGAATCGCCTCCTCAGCTTTCAGAAGCAGGTCGTAGCGGCCGTGAATGTCGCCGATCGCATAAGTCGGAATCTCGGCGATATCCAGCGTCAGGCGCGGTCTCGGCTGGCGCCCCATTTTCCAAACCTCGCTATGGCGAGCAAGTGCTTCACCCATCATATTCCTCGATTGGATAGCCCGGTTAACCATAAGTAGAGTGCAAGGCGAGGCGATCAAGTTGGTGAGAAAATTCGAAGCTTTGGGTTTTTCTGGAAAAACCGTTCTTATCATCCGGAGAAAAATCCCTCACTCCTGTCACCCGTCCAGGAAAGAGTGAGCGATGGGAACAGTATCGCAGTTTCAAGACCGCATCCGCCCACCGGCACGCCGCATCGAAAACGAAGAGGAGGCGATATCCACGGCTCGCAACCTCGCCGACACATTCCGTCACCAGGCAAGCGAGCGCGATATCAACCGCATCCTGCCTTTTGCCGAGCTCGACGCGCTGTCGGTCTCGGGTTTGACGGCAATCTCTGTTCCGCCCGAACATGAAGGGCTCGACGTGCCGAACGCCCTGCTTGCCGAAATCATCGCGATCATTGCCGAGGCCGACGCGTCGATCGGCGAGACCCTGGAAAATCACTTTTCCGTCCTGGAAACCCTCCGCACCCAGGCGCCCGAGGATCTGAAGGCAACGCTGTTTACCCGTGTGCTGCTCGGCGACCGCTTCGCCGGCGCAACCGTTGCCGACGGCAGCGAGCTGGCGCCCGAAGGATCGGGGTACCGTCTGAGCGGACGGATGCGGCAGGCGCCCGGTATTCTCTACGCCGATTGGATTGCCGCTGACCTCACACTTCCGCCCGGCCGCCCTGTGACGCTTTACTTCAGCCGCAACACCGAGGACGTGCAGGTGGTCGATGATTGGGACGGTTTCGGTCAGCGCACCAATGGGTCGGCAACGACGATCGCCGGCGCAGTGCATGTCGATGCCGGCACAATCGCGCCGGCCCCCTCGTCCGCATATTCGACGGGCATTTCGCTCGGCCTGTTGCTTAAGGCGGGCGTGGGCCTCGGCATCGCGCGAGCCGCATGGGCCGACCTGATGACAGCCATTGGCGATCGCACCGTCTTGCCCTCCCGGCTCGGCGAACACGCTGTCGGCATCGAAATCACGGCGGCAGCTCTGGAGCGGGCGGGCCGCAAACTCGATATTGCCCAGGTCAATCCTGTAGAGGCGGCGATGGCGGACGCCTATTTTTCTGCCTCGGCCGCCGCAATAACTGCCGGGGAAACGGCCCTTAGCGCCGCAAATGCGCTGTTCGAACTTGCGGGCGAAGCGTCAACCGGCATCGGCCTCAATCTCGACCGCCATTGGCGCAATGCACGTATCCACGCGCTGTCGCTGCCGCGCGATCGATTGCTTCACCGCGCCGGCGACCATATGTCAAGGTGAGCCCTGAACGATCACAGCATGGCGCCCTGGGAGCAAGCAGACCACATGAAACGAAGCGTCTCAGCTGGCGGCGGAGATCGGCAGTTCATCCCCAGTGTCCTCAATGCGGCCGCCGGCGGCGACGAATTGGTCGAGGGTCATATTGTCCAGAATGGCGGCGATCGCGTCCCGAACATCGGTCATCGAACGCCGCACTTGGCAGGTTTCCGGGTCGGCGCAGTCGTCGCACGCCTCGTAAGCCGTGCGGCTGGCGCAACGGATCGGCGCGAGGGGACCATCGAGCGTGCGGATGACATGGCCGATACGGATCTCGGATGCCGGCCGCGAGAGAGAATACCCGCCGCCAGGGCCTTTCTTTGAACGCAGGATACCGACATTGCGCAGTTCGAGCAGGATCGTGTCGAGAAACTTCTTCGGAATATTGTTCCGCGCTGCGACGTCATTGATGAAGGCGGTCTCGCCCGGCGCCAGA
Organism: Rhizobium sp. L9; assembly: GCF_002531885.1. Classification (NCBI taxonomy): domain Bacteria; kingdom Pseudomonadati; phylum Pseudomonadota; class Alphaproteobacteria; order Hyphomicrobiales; family Rhizobiaceae; genus Rhizobium; species Rhizobium sp. L9. The sequence continues at coordinate 111,732 of NZ_NWSZ01000024.1, forward strand.
CGCGCCAGATCGACCAGGGCCTTGAGGCCGTATTTTCCCTTCTTCGTCAGCATCGTCGTCGCCCTTTTGGAAACCGCAATATTTGCCCGTCAATAGCAGCCAAATAACGTCGAAATCGTGAAGATACAACAAAATAGCTAATATTTATAGCTTGTATCGGCAACGTCCCCGGCCGGCTCTTTGCGGCAGCTTCGATCAAATTGTCTTCAGCATGCCGCCATCGACGAAATAGGTCGATCCGATACAATAGCTCGCCCGCTCCGAACTCAGAAAGATGAAGACATTCGCCAGTTCTTCCGGTGTGCCGAAGCGTTTGGAGGCGGCATGTTCATTGGCAACGCTCTGCAGGTAGCCTTCCCAGTTTCCGCCGCTTTCGGCCGTCAGCTGCTTGGCGGTCTTGATCCAGTCGGGCGTCAGGATCAAGCCGGCGTTGATGCAGTTGACGCGGATATTGTCCTGGATGAGCTCGGTCGAGAGTGTCTTCGAAAACATCATCAGCGCCGATTTGCTGACATTGTAGATCGGCTCGTACCAGAGCGGCTGGACGGCGCAGATCGAGGCATTGTGCAGGATCACCCCGCCGCCGCGTTTCTTCATCTGCGGTGCGATGCCGCGCGCAAGCCTGACGGCGGCCATCACATGCAGGTCCCAATAGGCCTGCCATTTCTCATCAGGCGCCTCCATGACGGTCTCGTTCGATCCGGTGCCGGCATTGTTGATGAGGATATCGGCGCCTCCCTTTTCGGCAGCCGCCGCAATGATCGCCTCGGTTCCCTCAACTGTCGCCACATCTGCGGCGACAGCGACGGCGCTGACGCCGAATTTCTCGGCGATGCGGACGGCTTCCGCCTCCAGCCGTTCGCCGCCGCGCGCCGCCAGAACGAGGTCTGCGCCCTCAGCCGCCAGCCCTTCGGCGATCGCGAGCCCGATGCCGACCGACGCGCCTGTTATGACGGCGATCTTTCCCTTCAATCCCAGATCCATATCTTCCTCCCGAAGCGGCCAGCGATCCCGGCCCTAGATTAGGGGATGAGTGTTCCGTCAATGAATCCGGGCGTCAAGCACCCAAACGTCTCTTGCGGCAGGCTCCGTTCTGTCGCAGCCTGCATCCGCACCGGGAGGAATTTTCATGCGACGTTATTCAGCCTGCATAGAATGGCTGTTTGCCGAAGAGGGCGACAGCTTTGCCGACCGCATCCGTCGCGCCCATGCCGGCGGCCTGACGGCGATCGAATTCTGGCGCTGGACCGACAAGGATCTGGATGCGATCGAGACAGCGCTGAAGGAAACCGGCCTTGCCGTCACCAGCCTCGTCGCCGAGCCGATGATCGCACTGACCGATGCCGCCAACCGGCAGGCCTGGCTGGCGGGCCTTGCGGAATCCGTCGCAGTCGCCAAACGCCTCGGCGCGCCGGTGCTGATCGCCCAGGCCGGCGACGATCTCGCCGGCTTCAGCCGTGATGAACAGCGCGTGGCCCTCACCGACACCCTGAAATCAGGCGCCGATATCCTGGAAGGGAGCGGCGTGCGGCTCGGCGTAGAACCTCTCAACATCCGTATCGACCATATCGGCTACTTCCTCGATTCGACCCGCGAAGGCCTCGACATCGTCGATGACGTCGGCCGCCCCGAGATCGGTATCGTCTACGACATCTACCATTCCGCCGTGATGGACGAACGCACCGAAGACGTGCTGGACGGCCGCCTCGACCGTGTTTTCCACGTCCATGTCGCCGATCATCCCGGCCGCAACGAACCGGGCTCCGGCGGCATCGACCTCGCCCATCGCCTCAACTGGATCTTCGCCAACGGCTATGACGGCGCCGTCGGCCTTGAATACCGGCCAACGAGGGCCGGCGCGGACGCGGTCAAAGCCGCGATCGCCTCGCTAAACGGCTAGGAGCCGGTGCCTTCTGCGAAAGCCTCAAGCTCCGGGTCGAATTCGACCTCGACGACATTGTTGAAGACAGCGGTCGCCAGCATGATGCCGGCGAAGGCGACGAGATCGACGAGCGCCTTGGTTTCGTAGCGTTCTTTCAGCCTTTCCCAGAGCTCGGCCGGAACGGCGTTTGAATCGGCGACAACAGCCCTGCCGAAGGCATCGAGCAGCGCCTCCGCTTCGGAAAATTCCATAGCATCGGGATCAAACCCCTTGTTGATCAGCGCCCTGCGAAAGAAGGTGATGGCAATCTTCGATTTCGCCGCCTTCGAGATCGCATGCGAGAAGATCCAGATCTCGCGGTCGCTGATGACAGGATCGAGCTCGGCCCGCATCGTAAACCATTCGGCATAGATGCGATGGGCGACCGGCGAATGGAGGAGCGTCCGCTTCATGTTGGTCATGCGTCCGCGCAGTCTGATTTCTTCATCATGCGCCGCGCGAACCTCAGGCGAAGCGGTGTCGTAATCGATCTGCGGGAGGTGGCTCATCGGCTCCGCTCTTTCTGCTGCTTCAAGGTAAATCCGCTTGGCCGTCGCGGTAGTCCCGCCTAGACTGATTCAATCAAGGCGGAGGCTAGGCATGAGCGGCGACCACCAGCATTCTCACATCGACTGGCGCGAACACGGCGTCAAGGTCATTCCCGGCAATTCCCTCGACCCGAACACCGCGCAGACCCCGGGCATGAACCGCGCGACCGCGATCAACCATGCCCGTGCCGGCGCAGAGAAAATCTGGGCGGGCACGGTGACGATCCATGCCAATGCGAAAACCGGCGCCCACCATCACGGCGATCTCGAAAGCATCATCTACGTCGTCAAGGGCAAGGCCCGCATGCGCTGGGGCGAGCATCTGGAATATACCGCCGAAGCCGGCCCCGGCGACTTCATCTATGTTCCGCCCTATGTGCCGCACCAGGAGATCAATGCCAGCCGCGACGAGACGCTGGAATGCGTGCTCGTTCGCTCAGGCCAGGAACCGGTCGTCGTCAACTTAGATATCGAACCGGTCGAGAAACCGGAAGACGTCGCCTGGATCGATCCCATCCACCGCTGACGCCGCTCAGGCGCGAACGGCGCCGGCGCTGTTCACCGCCGGGTTTTCGATGATCCGGCCGGTATCGGCGGCATAGAGGTGGATCGCATTGTGATCGATCGCGATACCGATCGGATCCCCCGATTTCACGGTCACGGCCTCGGTCAGCGCCACGGCAAAGGGCAGCCCGTCGAAATCAGCATGAACGACGCGGCTTGCGCCGAGCTCTTCGATGAAATCGGCCGTTGCCACCAATGCGCCGGGCGCATCCGGAGCCACCAACCGGGCCGCCTCGGCGCGCATGCCGAGCACGACGCGTTTGCCCTTCAGCGGCGCGGCGCGTTCGCGGGGCAGCGCGATCTTGCGGCTCTGGTCGTAGACGAAGACGCCCTCGTCGTTGATCGTGCCTTCGAGCAGGTTCATCGCCGGCGTGCCGACAAAACCGGCGACGAAGCGCGAAACCGGATGATGATAGACCTCTTCCGGCGTGCCGACCTGCTCCACCCTGCCGCCGTTCATCACCACCAGCCGGTCGGCCAGCGTCATCGCCTCGGTCTGGTCATGGGTGACGAAGATAGAGGTGGCGCCGAGACGGCGGTGAAGGCGGCGGATCTCGGCGCGCATGGCGATGCGCAGCTTGGCGTCGAGGTTCGACAGCGGCTCATCGAAGAGGAACACCTTCGGTTCGCGGATCATCGCGCGCCCCATGGCGACGCGCTGGCGCTGGCCGCCGGAAAGCGCGGCCGGGCGGCGGTCGAGGAAAGGTTCGAGGCTGAGCGCCTTGGCGACCTCGGCGATGCGCCGATTGCGCTCCGCCTTCGCAATGCCCGCAACCTTCAAGGCATAGCCGATATTCTCGGCGACGGTCATATGCGGATAGAGCGCGTAGTTCTGGAACACCATGGCGCAGCCGCGCTCGCGCGGCTCGAGCTGGTTGACGACGCGGCCGTCGATGGCGATTTCACCGCCGCTGATTTCCTCCAGTCCGGCGATCATGCGCAGCAGCGTGGACTTGCCGCAGCCGGACGGACCGAGGATGACGATGAATTCGCCGGACTGGATCTCCAGATTGACGCCATAAACGACAGGATGTTTGCCGTAGCTCTTCTTCACATCACGGATTGAGATCGGTGCCACAGGACTGTTCCTTCACTTCTCGGTGGAGATGAGGCCGCGCACGAACCAGCGCTGCATCAGGATGACGAGCAGCAACGGCGGCGACATGATGATAAGTGTACCGGCCATGGCGACGTTCCAGTCAGGCAGGCCGAATTCGGACGGGATAAGGGTCTTCAGCTGCGTCACCGCAATGCCGAAATTCGGATCGGTGGTGACGAGCAGCGGCCAGAGATACTGGTTCCAGGCCCAGACGAACATGATGGTGAAAAGCGCGATCATATTCGACCGCGACAACGGCAGCAGTATATCGACGAAAAAACGGACGGCGCCGGCGCCGTCCATCTTTGTTGCCTCAGCGAGCTCGTCGGGGACGGTCAGATAGAACTGGCGATAGAGGAAGGTACCGGTGGCGGTGGCCACAAGCGGCGCCACGAGACCGGTATAGGAATTCAACAGCCCCCATTCGAGCTTGATCTGAATGCCCGACACCCAGGCGACGAGCGCGGTAATCCCGGTGACGTCGAGGATTGCCTGGAACGGCTGCAGCGCGTTGGCCGCAATCGAATAGGTCGGCACGATGCGGACTTCGAGCGGCAGCATCAGCGTGATGAAGATGATCCAGAAGATCAGATGCCGGCCGCGGAAGCGGAAGTAGACGATCGAGAAGGCGGCCATGGCGGACAGGATCACCTTACCGGCGGCGACCGCGGTCGCAAAGATGATGCTGTGAACCAGCTTGTTGCCGAGATCGGCGCGGACCCAAGCAGCTTGTGCATTTTCCCAGAAATGCGAACTCGGAGTGAGCGGCAGCGGCACCCGGTTGACCGTCTCCAGATCGAGCGTCGATGCGATGATGACGATGACGAAAGGCAGAAGTGCAATCACCATGCCGAGCGCCAGAAGCGTATAACAGACGAAATTGAATATCGGCGTGCGTTCGATCATGTCAGCGGCCTCACTTGTAGTGCACGCGCCGCTCGATGAAGCGGAACTGGAAGACGGTGAGAAGGACGACGAGCGCCATGAGGATGATCGACTGGGCGGCGGCGCCAGAATAATCGAGCCCCCTGAATCCGTCGAAATAGATCTTGTAGACCATCAGTTCCGTCGCCCGGGCCGGACCGCCCTGCGTCATGACGTCGACGATACCGAAGGAATCCTGGAAGCTTTCGGTGATGTTGATCACGAGCAGGAAAAATAAGGTCGGCGTCAGCAGCGGCAGCTGGAGGTCCCACATGCGGCGCAGCGGCCCGGAGCCGTCCATGGCGGCCGCTTCGATCAGCGAACGCGGGATGCCCTGAAGCGCTGAAAGGAAGAAGATGAAATTATAGCCGATATATTTCCACGAAAAAGCGATGATGACGGCGATCATCGCGTCCTTGCCGTCGAGCGCCGGGTTCCAGAGGCCGGGCCAGACGTGATTGATAACGGAGAGAAGGCCGGCCTCCGGCGCCAGGATGAAGCGGAAGGCGAGACCGAGAGCGGGAGCAGCGATCGCATAGGGCCAGATAAAGACCGACCGATAGATTTTATGGCCGCGCAGTTCACGATCCGTCAAAAGCGCCAGGACGAGCGCAAACCCCATGGCAATGATCGTCGAGCTAAAGGCGAAAACCATGCTGCGGCTGATCGAATCCCAATAGATCGGGTCGCTGAGCAATTGCTTGAAATTGTCAAAGCCGACCCAGGCATTGCCGCCGCCCCATGGCTGCTCGAGCGTGAACGCCCAATAAAGCGCCTGCGCGCTCGGCCAATAGAAGAAGACGAAGATCAGCAGCAGCATCGGAATCGCGAAGAGCAATCCGATAGTCGTCGAGGAGAAAGTGACGCGCTTTTCCATGGGTGATCGTTTTCGGCCTGGTCTGGTTTAGGCACGGGCGGCGAGATCGCCTCCGCAGCCCCGGTATGAATGTACAAGGATGCCCCCGGTCCGCAAGGCAGGCCGGGGGCGGCGCATATCGGACGATCAGGGAAGCTGAACGTTCTTGTAGGTCTGCTGGAAGCGGCGCAGCAGCTGGTTGCCGCGATCGGCAGCGCCGTCGAGCGAAGCCTGGACGTCGGCATTGTTGACGAAGATTGCCTGCAGGCCGTTGGCGATCTCGGTGCGGACCTGCAGCAGGCCGCCGAGGCGAATGCCGTGCGGAGCCGTATCGTCAGCCGGCGATGCGGTCAGGCTCTGAATGGCGAGCTCGCGGCCGGCATAAGGAGCCTTGTCATAGAAACCCTGCTTCTTCAGATATTCGAAGCCGGAGTTACGAACCGGGATATAGCCGGTGACGGTCGACCAGGTCAGCGCTTCTTCCGGCTTGGCGATGAAGTTGAAGAAGGCAGCGGCAGCCTTGTATTCGGCATCGGTATGCCCCTTCAAGACCCAGAGCGAAGCGCCGCCGACGAAGGAACTGTGACGGGTTGCATTGCCATAGGTCGGGAGCATTGCCACGCCCCAGTTCATGCCCTGCTTGGCGGTACGGCCTATATTGCCATGGTCACCGACGGAGGTCAGGATGACCTGGCAGTCGCCGGCAGCAAAGGCTTCGACGAAGGTCTGGCCGACGGCCTTGTTCTTGATGATGGCGAGCTTGTTGTCGTACCAGGACTTGAGATCCTTGATGTAGCTGACGAGAAGCGGGTTCTTGTTGAACACCAGCTCGGCATCGAGACCTTCGAAACCGTTCTTCTTCGTGGCGATCGCTTCACCGTTGACGGCTTCGAACTGCTCGATGTACTGCCAGACTTCGTTGTTGGAGATATCGAAGCCGAGCGGGCAGGCGTAGCCGGCCTCCTTCAGGGCCTTGAAATCTTCACCGGCTTCCTGCCAAGTGGCTGGAGCATGGTCCTTGCCGATCTTGGCGAAGGCGTCCTTGTTCCAATAGAGCAGAGCGGTCGACGAGTTGAAGGGGAAGGAATACATCTCGCCCTTCGACGTCGCATAGTAGTTTGCGATACCGGAGAAGTAGTCTTTCCAGTCGACCGTATAGCCCATGTCGGTCATCAGCTGGTTTGCCGGGTAGAAGGCGCCGGAAAGCATGATGTCGAGCGTGCCGGCGTCGGAAACCTGGGCAATGGTCGGCTGCTTGCCGGCGCGGAAGGCGGCAATCGTGTTCTGCAGGGAAGCGTCATAGCTGCCCTGGCTGGTGCAGACGACTTCATAATCGGCCTGCGACTGGTTGAAGCGATCGCACTGTTCCTGGACACGCTTTGCGATGTCACCGGAATTGCCGAACCAGAAGTCGATCTTGGTCTTTTCGGCGGCGGCAGCGGGCCCAGCAAGAAACGCTGCGGCGAGAAGGGCGCCAACGGCGCCGAGAAGCTTGGCTTGCATGAGAACCTCCAACGTAGAAAAGGGGGCGCTTTAAGCGCACGCCCATTTAGCTGGTTCAAATTGCCGCTGCCAATGAATATTACATGACATGAAGTGTTCGAATTCTAGTTGTCATAAAAATGACATGCAATCGTTATTCGAAACACCAGGAGAAGTATTTAGAGAATATTTGAGCCATTCTTAAACATATTGTCAGATTTATGCATATATATTCGAATAACCGTCATTTTTAAGAGTCTGCAATATTTTACTTATATTGCTGCAAGGCATCCCTATTCGCGCGGCCGAAGACAACGAAACTTGCGAAAAACATTCGCGTTTTTATCGTTGCACTGCTGTGCAACGCCCGGTTGCAGCCCGAAAATCAAAGAGAATCCTTCAAAATTGCAGCAAAGCGCGGATCGAATGCACGGCTGATCGGGCCGGCGGCCGCCCCGAGCGCCACCGACCAGGGATCGGCCATGCCGGGCTGCAGCCGTGGTAGCATCCGGCCGCGCCTCTCGGCGATCGAAGGCAGCAGCGGGCCGATCGCTGCAATCAGCCTGTTCACCAGCGCTTCCGGTGCGCTGCCGCAGAGGATCACCGTCTGCGGATCGAAGACAGTCTCAATGAGATGGATGCTCCAGCGCAGGTCCGCCGCCGCCGCCTCGATCCAGGCCTCGATGCTTGGAGCCCCGCTGGAGGCAAGCTCGTTGATGCGCGCATGGAGATCGGGATCGGCCGGATCGGCCGATAGGTGCTGGTAGAGCGAGGCTAGCGAGGCGCGATGTTCGAGCGGCGTCGTTTTGCTGTCGGCAAACAGCAGCGCCATGCCGATCTCGCCGGCATTGCCGTTGGCGCCGCGATAGAGCTCGCCATTCAGGATCAGGCCGGCGCCGATGCCGTAGCCGACGAACAGACAGACGGCATGGTCGATGCCGTGGGCGGCTCCCACCATGCGCTCGGCGGTCGCAGCCGCTGCCGCATCGTTCTGAAGACTGACATCGAGGCCGGTGCCGTCGCTCAGCGTTTCCAGGAGCGGAAACTTCTGCCAAGTCTCCATCATCCAGGGATCGTCGCCGCTGCCTTCCATGCCGAACGGGCCAGGCATTGCGGCGCCGAGGCCGACCAGCCGTTTTTCCGACTGCTGGACGATACCGGCAAGCCTGGAACGCACACCGGCGACGAGATCGAGAATGACCTTCGTTCCCGTCGCCGGACCTCCGGGCGGCAGTCCGGCTTCTGCGCGTACGAGAACGCTGCCGACGAGATCGACGGCGACCGCCCGCGTCACGTGCCGGTCGATCTGCAGGCCGATCGCGAAAGCGCCTTCGGGCACCAGGCCGTAGGGCGTCGAGGGCTGGCCCCTGCCCTTGCGCACAGCCTCCTGCGAACCGACGAGACCATCGCGCTCGAGCTCCTCGATGATATTCGACACCGTCTGCTTGGTCAGCCGCGTCGCCCGCGCCAGATCGGCGCGTGAGAGCGCACCATTGATCCTCAACGCATCGATCATCACGCGCCTGTTATGCGCGCTGGTGCCTTCGTGATTGGTGCCGCTCTTGGCTCGGATCGGCCTGATGTCGCTCATGTGTCAATTGCCTCTTGACTCCAGTAGAATGTTGGCGAAGTAATAAGTCAAGACATTTGACTTAATAGGGACCGGAGAGTTCCAGGGAACGCAGGAGGCCGCGAAGGGCATCCAAAGACGCTCCGAGATGATGACCCGGCACGCTTTTTCACGCGTGCCTTCTCGAAAATCGATGGCGGCGAAACCGCCCTCGGTCATGCGTAAATTTCAAAAACTGGAGGCTGCAATGCTGAAATCTCTCAATAAGACGCTTCTTGGTGCGGCCTTGATCGGCGCATCCTTTGCTCCGCATGCTTTCGCCGAAACGGCGCTGAATGCACTTTTCATGGCGCAGGCCGCTTACAGCGAGGCCGACGTGCGCGCCATGACCGATGCCTTCGTCAAGGCGAACCCGGATATCAAGGTCAATCTCGAATTCGTCCCCTATGAAGGCCTGCACGATAAGACGGTGCTGGCCCAAGGTTCCGGCGGCGGTTACGACGTCGTCCTCTTCGACGTCATCTGGCCGGCCGAATACGCCACCAACAAGGTGCTGGTCGACGTCTCCTCTCGCATCACCGACGAGATGAAGAAAGGCGTGCTGCCGGGCGCCTGGACCACCGTGCAGTATAACGGCAAATATTACGGCATGCCGTGGATCCTCGATACCAAATATCTGTTCTACAACAAGGAGATCCTGGAGAAGGCCGGCATCAAGGCGCCACCAAAGACCTGGGACGAACTGGCCGAACAGGCAAAGACCATCAAGGACAAGGGTCTGCTCTCCACGCCGATCGCCTGGAGCTGGTCGCAGGCCGAAGCCGCCATCTGCGACTACACCACGCTCGTCAGCGCCTATGGCGGCGATTTCCTGAAGGACGGCAAGCCGGCCTTCCAGACCGGGGGCGGTCTCGATGCGCTAAAATACATGGTCGCGAGCTATACCTCAGGCCTGACCAATCCGAACTCCAAGGAATTCCTAGAAGAGGACGTCCGCAAGGTTTTCCAGAACGGCGATGCCGCCTTCGCGCTGAACTGGACCTACATGTACAACATGGCCAACGACCCGAAGGACAGCAAGGTCGCTGGTAAGGTCGGCGTCGTGCCGGCGCCAGGCGTTGCCGGCAAAAGCGAAGCTTCGGCCGTCAACGGCTCGATGGGCCTCGGCATCACCTCCGCCAGCCAGCATCCCGATGAGGCCTGGAAGTACATTACCTTCATGACCTCGCAGGCCACGCAGAATGCCTATGCCAAGCTCAGCCTGCCGATCTGGGCATCCTCCTATGAGGACCCTGCCGTCACCAAGGGGCAGGAAGAGCTGATCGCCGCCGCCAAGATCGGCCTCGCCGCCATGTATCCGCGCCCGACGACGCCGAAATATCAGGAGCTGTCGACCGCGCTGCAGCAGGCGATCCAGGAATCGCTGCTCGGCCAGTCCACCCCCGAGGACGCGCTGAAATCGGCCGCCGAAAACAGCGGCCTCTGAGGCCGGCATGAACATCCGGGCGGCGCCTGCCGCCGCCCGGCCTCCATAACCTATGAATGAAAAGGGTCGCCTCGATGTCGGGCACTTGGCTGACAACCCGCGCGTGGCTTCTGATGCTGCCGCTTCTCGTGGTGATGATCTCGGTGATCGGCTGGCCTCTGATTGATACCGTCGGCCTCTCCTTCACCGATGCCAAGCTTGTAGGCACCGAAGGACGCTTCGTCGGCCTCGACAATTACGTGAAGATGCTCTCCGGCTCGAATTTCCAGCGCACGCTCGTCACCACAGCATGGTTCGCGATCGTCTCGGTCGCCGCCGAAATGGTGATCGGCGTGCTGGCCGCCCTCCTGCTGAACCAGCAATTCCGCGGCCGCACCGCGCTTCGTGCCCTGATGATCCTGCCCTGGGCGCTGCCGACCGTCGTCAACGCCACGCTGTGGCGGCTGATCTACAATCCGGAATATGGCGCGCTGAACGCCGCGCTGACGCAACTCGGCCTGCTCGACGCCTACCGCTCATGGCTTGGCGAACCGGGCACGGCGCTCGCCGCCCTCATCGTCGCCGACTGCTGGAAGAATTTCCCGCTGGTGGCGCTAATCGCGCTCGCCGCACTCCAGGCCGTGCCGCGCGACATCACCGCCGCCTCGCTCGTCGACGGCGCCGGCCCCTTCGCGCGTTTCCGCTTCGTCATCCTGCCCTATCTCGCCGGCCCGCTGATGGTGGCGCTCGTGCTGCGCACGATCGAAGCCTTCAAGGTGTTCGACATCATCTGGGTCATGACCCGCGGCGGCCCGGCCAATAGCACACGCACGCTCTCGATCCTCGTCTATCAGGAAGCCTTCTCCTTCCAGCGCGCGGGCTCGGGCGCATCGCTCGCCCTGATCGTCACGCTGCTGGTAACGCTGCTTGCCGCAGGATACGCGGCGCTCGTGCGTAAGACCGCCGGGAGCGCCGCCTGATGGAACGCCGGAGCCCGCTCTTCTCAGCATTCATTCACCTCTGCGCCCTGCTGCTTGCCGCTGTCATCCTGTCTCCGATCCTGTGGCTTTTCATCATGAGCATCGCGCCGGCTGCCGATCTCGCCGCGAAGCCGCTGCGCTGGTGGCCGCAGGCGGTGGATTTTTCGCGATACCAAGTGCTGCTGTCGACACTCGAAAACAGCGCCGGCGCCGCCTTCACCTCGTCGCTGCGCAACAGCATCGAGGTGGCGGGCACGGCGACGATCGCCGCCATCGCGCTTGCCATTCCCGCCGGCTGGGCCGTGTCGCGCACACCTTCCGTCGGCTGGTCGCTGTCGATGGTGATCGCAACCTATATGCTGCCGCCGGTGGCGCTCGCCGTACCGCTCTATATGGGCCTCTCCCATCTCGGCATGCTGAACAACGTCTTCGGCCTCGCCCTCGTCTATTTGACGATCCTGGCGCCCTTCACCACTTGGCTGATGAAATCCGGCTTCGATTCCATCCCGCGCGAGATCGAATCTGCCGCGATGATCGACGGCGCCGGCCTGTTCCAGACGCTCCGGATCATCACATTGCCGCTCGCCGCCCCGGTGGTGGCGACCTCGAGCCTCTTCGCATTCCTGCTTGCCTGGGATGAATTCTTCTATGCGCTGCTCTTCACCTCGGACCAGCGCGCCAAAACGCTGACCGTCGCTATCGCAGATCTCGCCGGCGGCCGCGTCTCCGATTACGGACTGATCGCCACGGCAGGCGTGCTCGCCGCCCTGCCCCCGGTGTTGATCGGTCTCGTCATGCAACGCGCCCTGATTTCCGGGCTTACCAGCGGCGGCGTCAAGGGATGAACATGACAACAGAAAGAAACCGGCCTGCCGGGCTTGCTGCGATCGATCGCGAAATGGCCCGCCAGCACGCCGATGCAATCGCCTCCTATGAAACGGCCGGACCGATGGCGGCAAGAGCCGCCGCCTCGCTGAAAAAGACCGGCCGCCTGCTCCTGATCGGCATGGGCGGCTCGCATGCGGTAAACCGCGCCGTCGAACCACTCTACCGTGGTCTTGGCATCGATGCCGTCGCGCTGCCGCTCTCCGAGCAGCTCGGCCAGCCGCTGCCGATCGGCGGCAGGACGATCTTCGTTACCTCGCAATCGGGCGAAAGCGCCGAGGTCGTGCGCTGGTTCAACGAGACCGGCGGGACGCCAGAAACTTTCGGCCTGACGCTTGAAGGCAGTTCCTTCCTGGCCAGGACCGCCCCCTCGCTGATCGGCAGCGGCGGCACCGAGCTCGCCTTTGCAGCCACCCGCAGCCTGACGGTGACCTTTGCTTTGCATCTGGCAATCATCGCCGACCTTGGCGAAGATCCGGCCCCGGCGCTTGCCGTCCTCAGGTCGCCGAAAGAGCATGACGTCGCAGCCGCGCTTGCAGCACTCGAAAACGTCGCGACCGTCGTCACGTCAGGCCGCCGCCTGCAAGGTGTCGCCGAAGCGCTGGCGCTCGGATTGACGGAGCTTTCGCGCCGCCCCTGCTTTTCCCTCGAAGGCGGGCAGCTCCGCCATGGACCGATGGAAATGCTGGGGCCGGAGATTGGCGTCGTGCTGTTCCGCGGTCTGGACGAGACGGCCGGCCTGGTAACGGCAATGGCGATGTCTGCTGTCGAGAGCGGCGCTCCCGTCATCCTCTTTGACTCATCGAGCGAAGCTTCAGTGGCCGGCGCGGTGACAATCCGCTTCGCCCCGGCAACCGGCCTTGCCGCGATCTTCGCCATGCTGCCGGTCGCCCAGCGGCTGATGATCGCCTTTGCCGACGCCCACGTCGAGAATGCCGGAACGCCGGTTCGATCCACCAAGATTACCCGGAGCGAATGAATGCGGCCGCTTGCAGTCATCGGCAACGTCAACGTCGACCTGATCCTCGGACCGGCCGCCCCCTGGCCCAAGGCCGGCACGGAAATCATTGTCGATCATGACGAGTTGCGCGTCGGTGGATCAGCCGGCAACAGTGCGCTCGCCTGGCAGGCGCTCGGAGTCGAATTCGAGATCGCCGCCAATATCGGCAGCGACCAGTTCGGTCGCTGGCTGGCCGAAGCCTTCGGCCACCGTTCCGAGAAGTGGCCGATGCGTCCTGAACAAACGACCCTCTCCGTCGGCATCACCCACCCCGACGGCGAACGCACCTTCTTCACGACGCGGGGCCACCTGCCGCGCTTCAGCCTGGCCGATGTCTTCGCCGTTATCGACGGTAAAAGTCTGCGCGGCGGCTACGCGCTTCTCTGCGGCGGCTTTCTCACCGACGATCTGACCAGCCAATATGACGCCTTCTTCGACTGGGCCGAGAGCCATGACATCGCCGTCGCCCTCGACACCGGCTGGCCGCTCGACGGCTGGACCGAGCAGAATTGCGCTGCGACACGGGCCTGGCTTTCTCGCAGCCGCATCGCGCTGCTCAACGAGGTCGAAACGACGACGCTTGCCGGCATCGCCGATCCGATCGAAGCCGCCCGGCACATCAGCTCGCATATGCCGCAAGGTGCAATCGTCGTCGTCAAACGCGGCCCCGATGGCGCCATCGCGATCGCACCTGACGGCCAGCTGGTGTCGGTGGCCGCGCCCGTTGTCGCGGTCGTCGACACGATCGGCGCCGGCGATGTCTTCAATGCCGCCTTCCTCGGAGCGCTGGCAAAGGACGAGCCTTTGACGTCTTGCCTGAGAGCGGGAACCGAGGTCGCCTCGCGCGCCATCTCGACCCTTCCCCGCAGCTACGGCGACCCGGCCTCTCCTCAGGAGCCACAATCATGAGCGCGCTCGACATCGAAAATATCCGCAAGACCTATGGCGACGTCGAGACGCTGAAAGGCATCGATATCTCTTTGGAAAGCGGCGAATTCCTCGTCCTGCTCGGTTCTTCCGGCTGCGGCAAGTCAACGCTCTTGAACATCATCGCCGGCCTTGCCGAGGCGACGAGCGGTGATGTCAGGATCGGCGGCCGCTCGGTGCTCCGCGTGCATCCAAAGGACCGCGACATCGCAATGGTCTTTCAATCCTATGCGCTGTATCCCAATCTGACGGTGCACCGGAATATCGGCTTCGGCCTGGAAATGCGCAAAGTTCCGGCGCCGGAGCGCGACAGGGCCGTGCGCGATGCGGCAAAGCTCCTGCAGATTGAAAATCTGCTCGATCGCAAGCCGAGCCAGCTCTCGGGCGGCCAGCGGCAGCGCGTTGCGATCGGCCGTGCGCTGGTGCGCAAGCCGGAGGTGTTTCTCTTCGACGAGCCGCTTTCCAATCTCGACGCCAAGCTGCGCATGGAAATGCGCACCGAGATCAAGCGGCTGCACCAGATGCTGAAGACCACGGTCGTCTATGTCACCCATGACCAGATCGAGGCGATGACGCTTGCGAGCCGCATCGCCGTCATGCGCGACGGCCGCATCGAGCAGCTGGGCACGCCGGAAGAGATCTACAACAGTCCGGCGACGCTCTATGTCGCCACCTTCGTCGGCGCGCCGCCGATGAACCTGCTGACGGCAACCGTCCGGCATAATCGACTGGTGCTCTCTGGTTCCAATGCCAGCCTGCCTTTGCCCGTCCGTTTCGGCAAGGCGGCGGCCGATGGCCGAGACCTCATCCTCGGCATCCGCCCGGAGTCCCTTCGAACGGCCGGATCCGGGGCTTCGCTCGAGGCAACTTCAGAGGTTGCGGAGTTGACCGGCCCGGAGCTCGTCGTCACCGCCTTGGCCGGAAACCAGCGCCTGATGGCCTGCCTGCCGCCGCGCACGCCGGTCCGTGAGGGTGACAAACTCACCCTCTTCTTCGACGAGGAGGCGATGCACCTCTTCGATCCGCAAACCGGTCTCAGTTGCCGGAGCACGCGATAGAACGGACGGCGCTGCTTGTTCAGTTCGCCACATCAGCGGGTTTGCGCTTGTAGACGTGGATATAGTCGACGAGCAGGATGGACGGGTTCGGCGTTTCGTCGATCGGCCAACCCGAGCCGAGCGCCAGATTCACCAGCGGATAGAAAGGCATGTGGAACTCCGTCGGTGTATCGAAGCTCCACAGGTACTGGCGATCCAGGTAGAAGGTCGTCTTGTCGGCCTGGATATCGACGCCGTAGGTATGATATTCGCTGTTCAAAATACCATCCTGGACGGTCTTCCAATAGCCGCCGTTGGAATTCTGGCCGCCATGAGCCTGGCGCCAGATATGAAAGCCCATGCTGAACTCGTAGGGCGCGCGTCCATAATATTCCAGGACATCGATCTCCGCGGTGTATTTCGAGCGGTCGAGCCCGATGAGCCAGAAGGCCGGCCACACCCCCTTGCCCGGCGGCAGCTTCATCCGCGCTTCGAAATAGCCGAATTGCTGCGAAAAGCCCTCGCCTTTCGGATTGACAGCCGAGAGGAGGCCTGATCGCCAGGTTCCATCCTCTCCCTTGCGCGCTTCGATCTTCAGGATTCCTTGATCGGTGGTAAACGGAAAGCCGGGCGCCGGATCCGTGAAGCGGGCGTCGCCGAAATCGCCGTTCCAGGGCGTATGAGCGATCCAGCGGGAACTTCTCTCTCCCCACGCCGAGACGTCGAGGCTGTCGAAATTCTCCTCGAATGTCAGCTGATAGGCATTCATGTTGATCGGTTCCTGGGCGACGCTAGGCTTGCCGGGCAAAGCTCCCAGACCAAGAACGACGAGCAGACCCAAAGTCTTAGAAGATATCCTGTAACGCATTCCGATTCTCCGAAAAACGCCAAATCCGATCGCTGGACTTCACCTCTAGCCATCATGAGGTGAGAACTCCGTTTCGCCGCGGTGCCAGCCTTTGCACGACGATAGTCTCGATACCGTCGGGCCGTCCGACGATCTGCCACAGCAGCAGCGCCAAGGCCCAGAAAGTCGCCGCGGCCGCGGCGCCGCAAACCGCCAGGCTGGCGATCAGGTTGAAGCCGACAGGCATGGCGGCGAGCATCGGCTGCACCCAGAGCAGGAAAGCGATCATCGGCACGCTCGCGGCCAGCGGCCGGCAAAAGGCGTTCAGCTGCGCGGCAAAACTCGCTCCGATCAACCGCCGGGTGATGATGAGCGACGCGGCATAGGCGACGAGCACGGCGATGATCCGAGCGCCGAGCGCGCCGGCCACCTGGAAATAGGCGATGCCAAGAATAGTCACCGGCACCCTGACGGCGAATTCGGCAAACATTCTGAGAGCGAGGGAACGGGTGTTATCCAGCACCATCGCCAACGCCGGCACGATATTCGTGGGAAGACCGAGCAGGCTGACAACGCAGAGCCATTGCAGGATCGGCGCGGCGGATGCCCATTTCTCGCCGACGAGGACGCGCACGGTCGGCTCGGCGAGCATGGCGAGTGCGATCAGAACGGGTGCTGCAACGAAGGTGATTGCGTTTGTCGCCTTCAGGTAGGCAGCGACCAGATTGCGACGGTCTTCGACGGTGGAGAATCCGGCCATCAGCGGGCGCAGCAGCGGCCCGACGAAGGTTTGATACGGAATTCCGGCAATGTTGTCGGCGACGCTGAAGGCCCCGAATGTCGACAGGCCGGTAAAACGCGGCAAGAGCAGCCGGTCCAGCTGCCAGTTGATCGAATTCAGCAGCTGCGACACGGTGTTCCAACTGATCATGTCCTGAAAATGCTTCCATTCCGACAGACTGAATGCCGGCCGCATCGGGGCAAAGACATAGGAGGTGATCATCGCCGCGGTCGGGCCTGAGACCGCGCCGACCGCGAGCCCCCAATAGCTGCCCGTCGCCACCGCCACGCCGACACCGAACAGCAATGTCGATCCCTTGGTAATCAGATCGAGCACGAATTCGCGCTTGAAATCGAACCGCTGCATGAAGAGCACCATCCGCGGGCTGATCATGCTGCGCATGGCAGGCGCGATCGAGAGAACGGCGACGAGGGCAAAAAGCCGGGGGTCGCCGTAGATCAGGGCCATCGGCCAGGAGAGGACGATCATCAGCAGGCTGATAGCCGCCCCTCGAAGCAGGCTGAGAGTGAAAGCCGTGGCAAACATCTCTTTGGAAGGCGACGGCTGTCGCAGCAGAGCCTGCGTCAATGGCAGATCCAGAATCGTTTCGACGATGACGAGAACCGAGGTTGCAATGGCGACCAGACCGAAGTCCGCGGGACTCAAAAGCCTCGCCAGGATAAGCAGGCTTACAAAATCGAGCAGCCGCGCGAGGAACTTTCCGCTGATCGTCCAGATGCTTGCCGTCGCCGTCCTCTGAGATACGCTTGACATGATCTGCTATCTATTCCTCGTTGGCGGATTGAGACGGATTCAGTCGCGGCCGCAAGATGAGGCAGCTCCGGCCCCTGTTCTCAGCCCGGCCGTCTTCTCAGGCCCTCTGCGGATCGGTCGCCTCGGGCGGACAGCTGTTGCTCAATGAGATCGGCCAGACGATCGCGGAACACGGCGGAGGAGAATTTCAGCGAGTGCGCGCGGATCGCTTGCGGATCGATATCGTCCTCGATTTCTTCGAATGCTGCCATCGTCTCAAGCAGCGCTTCCGTCGTCTGTTCGGCAAAGCGGAAGCCGACCTGCGGCGACGAAACGGTTTCCCTGGCGCCGCCGGCGTCGAAGGCGAGAACCGGACGGCCCGATGCCATGGCTTCCACTGGCAGGATGCCGAAATCCTCGGTGCCCGGAAACAGCAACGCGCGGCATCGCGACAGGTGGTCGCGCAGCACGTTGAAAGGCTGATGACCAAGGAACTGAACGGTCGGCCCGGCGATCGACTTCAGATAGGACAGCTGTTCTCCCTCGCCGATCACGACGAGCTTCCGGCCGGCCTCGGTGCAGGCGCGGACCGCAATATCAGGCCGCTTATAGGTCGTCAGCTGCCCGGCATAGAGATAAAATTCGCCTTTACCCTTCCCCACCGCAAAGTCATCGGTCGCAACGGGCGGGTGGATGACGACGGATTCCCGGTCATAGAAGCGCCGGATGCGGCTTGCGACATAGTCGGAATTGGCGATGAAGGTATCGACGCGCGAAGCTGTCGTCACATCCCAGGCGCGCAGCATCGGCGCGGTGATCGACATCAGAGCGCGGCCGATCCAGGGCAGGCCATGACGATAGACATGGAACTGGTCCCAGATATAGCGCATCGGCGAATGGCAGTAGCAGACATGCAATGCATCGGCGCGCGTGATAATGCCTTTCGCCGGCCCGGATTCGCTCGACAACACGAGGTCGTAGTCCTGCAGATCGAACTGCTCGAGCGCGAAGGGCATCAGCGGCAGCATCTTGGTGTAATGCCGCTGCGCGCCGGGAATTTTCTGCAGAAAGGAGGTGCGGATGTTCCGGGTCTTTAGAAAATCGCTGATGCGATCCCGGTTGCAGACCAGTGTGAAGATGTCGGCCTGTGGAAACATGCGGCACAATTCTTCAACGACCTTCTCGCCGCCGCGCATCGAGACGAGCCAGTAATGGACGATAGCGACGCGCAGTTGCCTGGTTTCCTTGACGCTTGCTGCCTCGGCCGCACGCTTTTTCGACATCACCGGTGCATCGCCGAGAAATGCCCTTGCGTCGGAAAGAGAGGTTGTTGCTTTGAAGGTCAAAGGAATACTCCTTGTGTCGCCACACCGTCTGTCAGCTCGGGAACCGCATTCATCGAAAGCAGGCTGCAATATTCGGCAAGGAGCGCGTCGCGCCATTGCTCATGCGTCGAGGCTAGATCCGGAGACATCAGGAAAGCCCTCTCGCTCATGGCGCGGATTTCATGCCTCGGCATTTGGCTAAAGCGCATCAAGGCATCGGCAAAGACGATCTCATCACCCGTGTCGCAGGCGAATGCCATACCGGCCTGCTCCATTTCTTCGGCAAGGAATGCATTGCGCGACATGATCACGGGGAGGCCGCTCCTCGCCGCTTCGATCGCCACGAGGCCGAACGGTTCGGGATAACGCGAGGGCATCAACAAGGCCCGCGCTTTGCGGATCGTGGTGCCGATCTCCGTATGCGATTGCCAGCCGACGGTCCTGACGTGATCGCCGGAAGCCTCAACCAAACCCCTCAGCGGCCCGTCACCGATCACGCAGAGCCTGGCACCCGCTCTTCGCGTCGCGGCCACGGCGTCCTCCACACCCTTTTCCTCATCGAGCCGTCCGATGAAGACGAACTCGTCGTTCGCCTCCGCCTCGATGCGCTGTTTCGACAGGGGAGCGACGGGATTGCGGATCGTCGTCAGCCGGTCGGGCCGGTAGCCGGCGCCGACGAGAAAGCTCGCCATTTTCTCATGAAGCAGGATGATCCGGCCGAAATCGGCCTGCGCCTTCAAAAGCCTGAGGATATTCGAGCCGCGGGCGACCCGCCACAATTTGTGCGAATAACTTCGCTTGTCGCACGACGTCGCAATGCAGCCCGCACCCAGCGGACGCCGAAGGCAGATCTCTTGCGCCTGGTAATCGAAGAAGGCGCCATTGGGACAGGCGGTGAAGAAGTCATGGGCGTGAACCAAACACCGTCCCGCGACCGGAGCCAGTGCTCGGAAAAGCGCCGGTGACAGTATCTGATGCCAGCCATGTACGTGATAAACGGTTTTTGCCGTATCTTCTGCGGCAATCCAGTTGGCAACCATTCGGGTTGCCGCCCCATTATGAATGCCGGTCACGAAAGCCTTCGCGCGGTCGGCGCTCAGCAGATCGCGGCTGTTCAAGCCAACCATGGAGACACCAAGCGCAGCAAGCTCCGCGTTGGCCGCGTCATCGCCACAAATATAAGTGACGGGGATATCCAGGCCTCGAAAAAGCTTGGCTGACAGGACCGCCAACCCTGTTGCCCCGCCCCTGGCCACCGAGTAGTCGTCGATGACGACCACGCGATCGATCCTTGGCGTGCCGCCGCCGGGAAAGCGGCTGGCATTTGCGGCGAATCCGTGGACATCGGAAAGCGACGGGTGCATCACTTCACCGAAAACGCGCCATTTACACAGGCCTCAAGCGCCTTGCGATTGAGAATTCTGATCTTGCCCTGCCCTCCGTCGATGATCTTGCATTCGCGCAGGCGCCGCAGGCACTGATTGACCTTCTCGCGGGACGCCGGCAGCGTTGCAGCCAGATCATTTTGCGAGATAATCACTTCGTCGCCGCTGTTTGCGGCATCTTTTCCGTAAACAGCCGAGAGCCGCAGCAGCGTGCTCGCCAATCTTGCCTGCAGCGTCGACGCCGCATTGGCGATGATCCTATCTTCAAGCTCCGAGATACGCGCCAAGGCCCTGGAGAAAACTTTTTCGCGGAAGTAAGGATCGCTGGCATACATGTCGCGCAGCAGCCGGCCTTCGAAGAAATGCAGCTCGCAATTGGAACCGGCTCGGTATTCGAGGTTCAACGTCTGCCGGCGCAAGACTTCAAGCTCGCCGATCAGACCTGTTTTCGGAATGATTTCGACGATGAATTCCCTGCCGTCAGGCAGCATCGTGCTTGCACTGACCAATCCCGAATGCACGCGAGCGAACATATCGACAAGGACGCCGGCGCCGGCAATGACCTCGCCACGACGGAAACGCCGTACGCTCGAGCGGCATGAAAGAAATTCATCTTCGATAACGATACCACTGTTGAGACGAATGCCGCCATTGGTCGAAATCGCGGCCTTGCCGATGCCGAGTCTGCGATCTGATGCATGCGTGATCCCGTCCATGCACTCCACTCCAGTACGAGAATGACTCTATAAATGCTGCACTGCACCAATTATCTTGGATTAGTACGTTAGTCAAATAACATCAGCAAAGCGTGACAAAATTTCAAGTCTAATCTAATTAAAGTCTCAATCCCTCAAAAATTTGCGGCGCAAAGGTCAAAAATTCATCGTTCTAACTAGTATACATGCACATAAAGAGACTATTTTGATCAAAAACAATCAACGCGTTAAAAGCAACATCGGAACTACCATATCGAATATTAGAGAATATTCATCTTAGTAGAGATTACAGAACCACTTAAAAGAATTCATGACACAGCTAAGCGATCGGAAATCTCTTATTCATCGTGGTAGCATAAAGAATTAATTAAGAATTATGACCTTGGTAACAGACAATCAGGGTGCGCCGCAGCAAACTTTGAATAGTTCTTGACGGCAATTTTTTGGAGGCCGCGATGACATGGGAAGCACACAGTTTTGAGACCTGGTCGCGCGTCGAACGGACGGCAAAGGGCGGCGAGTTACGGGAGTCCCAGCCTCGCTCAGTGGGCAGGTCGGCGAAGCGAGCTATCGACCTTGTTGTCGCGATCACCGCGCTGGTCTTGCTCTCCCCGATTCTGCTGATCGTGGCATTGATCGTGAAACTGTCCGACCGCGGCCCCGTCTTGTATTCCCATACACGCATTGGCTTCGGCGGCGCGCCCTTCGGATGCATGAAGTTCCGGACGATGAAGACCGATGCGAGCGCTCAGCTTGCCGAACTGCTGCAGAACAACCCGGCGGCCCGCAGCGAATGGGAAGCAACGCGCAAGCTGAAGAACGATCCGAGGATTACCGCAGTCGGCGATATCCTCAGGCGCTCGAGCATCGACGAGCTTCCCCAGCTGATCAATATCGTGCGCGGCGAAATGAGCCTCGTCGGACCCCGCCCGGTCACAGCCGAGGAATTGCCGCGCTACGGTGAACATATGTGGGCCTATATGGCAGTCCGTCCGGGACTGACCGGTCAATGGCAAACCAGCGGGCGCAACGACGTCAGTTACGACTACAGGGTTTCTCTCGACGTCCACTATCTCAACAATTGGTCGCTCGCTCGAGACTTCGTCATCATCGCCAAGACCATTCCTGCGCTGTTTTCCCAGCGCGGATCGTACTGAGCGTTCAGGGGGCCGCCGACCGTGCCCGAGATGGACGATGCGCTTCTCCCCGTCTCCTCCTAGCTGCCATTACCTGGTTATTCCTTGATTTCCCATTCCGGATTAGGACGACATGACCTCCAGCACGATCTTCAGCGGTGTCTCTCCCATATCCCTGCCTGCAGCAGCCACAGGCGGCGGGAATTCGCCGCTGACGCTGCGGGATATGCTTTTCTTTTTGAAAATGCGCTGGCATTGGATCGTCGTGACCACCATCGCTTTCCTGGCGATCGCCGGAATCTACCTGCTGACCGCCGAACCGACTTTCGTCGCCAGCACGCAGCTGGTGATCTTCCCCCAGGTGAGCGGCTCTGAAGCACAGAGGGCGTTCGCGGAAGATGCATTCATCGAAGGACAGCTGGAGATCGCAAGATCGAGCGATGTCGTCGGCGGAACGGTCGCAGCACTTGGTCTTGTTCACGACCCCGAGTTTGTCGATCAGACGCCTTCCCTGCAGGACAGAGCGAAGAATTGGTTGATGGGGCTTTCATCGCAAGCGGATATTCCATCGCAGGATACGGCGGGCAAGGGAGCGAGCGAAGCGCAACCGCGGACAGAGGAGGAACGGCTCCAGGACTGGGGAACCGCCAAACTGCTGAACATGATGGACATCCGACGGATCGGAAACTCGATGATCATCGAGATATCAGCTGCGGCATCCAACCCTCAGAAGGCTGTCGACATCGCCGACACGCTTGCCAGACAGTATATCCAGAAGAATATCGCGATGAAAGCCAACGCCGCCCGCCAATACAGCGACTGGCTGGCGAAATTCATAGCCGAGCAACAGCGAGGGCTGGCGGATACCGCCAGCGCCCTCGCCAGTTTCACGAGCAATCCACGCGACCAGGCCAAGCTTGCGGAGCTACAGAGCGCGACGGATGCCCGCCGAACCCTTTATGAAAGCACCTTGAACCAGCTGACCGAAGCCAGGCAGCGCATCACCTATCCGATCTCCGATGCGACGATCGTCTCGCAGGCCACGCTGCCTCTTTCGAAGGCGAGACCACGCAGCACGCTCATCGCAGCCTTTGCGGCGGCTGTCGGCCTCGGTGCAGGTCTCGCACTCGCGATGATAAGGCACGCCAGCGACCGCCGGCTCGTCCGCCCGCATCAGATCACGGAAACCTGCGGTCTGCCCTTCGTCACAGTGCTGGCGACATCGAAAAGGATAGGGAACGGCGACCCGGCTCGTTTCCCCGCCGGGACGGACAGCAGCAGAGCCGCCTCCCCCCCTATTCCTGGCATGGCGGAGCTGAGCGCAACGGTCGTCGGACTTCGGCGCAAACGCCGGATCGTCATCGGAGTGGTCGCCGTCAATCCAGGCAGCGGAACATCGACCATCGCAAGTGATCTTGCTGTGCTGTCATCGGTATCTGGAGCGAAAACACTTTTGATTGATGCGGCCGCGCATAAATCATCGCTCAGCAACGCGCTCGCGCCCCATAGTTCCAGCGGTCTCGTCGATGTCCTCGACAATGGCGACCTCATTCAGACGGCCGCCTTGCCGCTCACCCCGACGCTGAAGTTCCTGCCGCTCGGCAAGGTGGATACCGTAACACCGGCCATTCGCCTGAGTTCCCGCCGCACGCAATTGAGCTTTGGCGAGCTGAAAAAGCAGTTCGACGCCATATTCGTCGACATTTCCGCCTTCTCCGCGTCACCGGATGCCAACGCCATTGCGCCAGAGCTGGACGGCGTCTTGGTTGTCGCCTCGTACGGACGCACATCGATCGACGACGCCATGCGCGTCATCGACACGATGCGGAACGTCGGCGCGGAGATCCTCGGCGCAATCATCAATCACGCCCCGAAGAGCATGCAGTCATGACCGCCCGTTCGGTAGAAACGTCCAGGCAGGGCGACCGGATCGCACCAACGACTGTTTCCCACGACACGGAAGCAATAGCGCCGCTTCCGAGCCAACCGTTGCGGATTGCCATCGGAATTGCTTCGGCGGGGCGCCCTGCGATCCTGCTGGAAACGATCGAATATCTCGCCGGCCTGCCGGATCAGCCGCAGCGGTTAATCGTCTGCGTGCCGGGGATCGACGACGCCGCCGGGCTCGCCGGCCGCCTCGACGTGGAAGTCGTTGTCGGCACTCGTGGCCTGACCTCCCAGCGCAACAGCATCATCCGGGCAGCCGCGGTCGATACGGATGTCTTGATCTTCCTGGACGACGATTTCATTCCCGCGGCAACCTTCCTGTCACGAATGATGGCCGTCTTTGCAACAAAACCTGACGTCGCGATCGCCACCGGCGAAGTCCTGGCGGACGGCGTCCTTGATGGGGGGCTCGACATGTCGAAGGCCCTGCAGGTTCTTCACATTGCCGGCGAAGGGTCCGATCGGGTTACGGATGTCTATAATGCATACGGGTGCAATATGGCGGTTCGCTTGGCCCCCGTCCTCGAACACGCACTGGCGTTTGACGAGCAACTGCCGCTCTATGGCTGGCTTGAGGACGTCGATTTCAGCAGGTCCATTGCCCGCTACGGCAGGTCCGTGCGCGTTGAAGGCGCCCGCGGAGTGCATCTCGGCGTTAGATCCGGGCGGCAGCCTGGCCGGAGACTCGGCTATTCGCAGGTTGCCAATCCTATCTACCTGATCCGCAAGGGCACGATGTCGAAGACCCGCGCGACAGCGCAGATCGGCCGCAACATCCTGGCGAACGCATTGGGCATAGTGTTCAACGATCGCTTGGTCGACCGATGGGGTCGTCTGAACGGCAATTTTCTGGCGATCGCCGATCTTCTTGCCGCGCGCTCCGCACCGTCCCGCATTCTCGAATTCGGCAATCCGCCGTCCCGAGCAATGGCGTCGCCGCCTATCGCAACGAAACGGAGATAGATCAATGCAGTCCACATTCTTGCCCGATCGCGTCGTCTCCGCACTCGCCTTGCTGGTTTTCTGCTGCTTGACCGGCTGGAGCGTCGCCCGCGCGCAAACATTCACCCTCGTGGCGGAAGACAAGGTCAGACTTCGTGTCGTCGAATGGCGTTCAGCGGATTCCCGCTATGCCAGCTGGGAAGCTCTCGATGGCGTCTATACCATCGACGATACTGGCGACTTGTCCATCCCGATCGCTGGCCATGTACAGGCGTCCGGAAAAACATCCGAAGAACTCGCCGATGCCATCGCCAGCGCGCTCGCCGAAAAGGCGGAACTTCCTGGCAAGCCATACATCGCCGTGGAGGTTGCCGAGCATGCTCCGATCTTTGTGACTGGCACCGTTCAAACTCCGGGACGCTACCCTTTTGAACCGCGGATGACGGTCATGAAGGCCATCAGCATCGCTGGCGGCTTTCTGCGGGAACGCGAGGACAATACCTATTTCGAGCGCGACCGGATTCAGGCAGCCGGGGCCTTTCGGACCGCCGTCCTCAACCGGCGCGATCTCCTGATGCGGCAGGCGCGGCTGCGGGCGGAAATCGCCGGTGCGCAGAGTTTCGAGATTCCTGCCGAACTCGTGGGAACGCCCGACGTCGACAAGCTGAAGGCACAGGAATTGAACCTGATGCGGCTGCGTCGCGTCGATATCGATAGCCAGATCGAAGCGGCGAATGACCTCGCCCGCCTCTATGGTCAGCAGGTCGAGTCGCTCGAGGCCAAGATCAGTTCGCAAAAGCGGCAGATTGACCTTGCCCAAAAGGAACTGGACAACGTCAACAGCCTGGTGAGCAAGGGGTTGGTCAGCAATTCCCGCCAGGTGTCTGTCGACCGCTGGGTTGCGGATGCCCAAGGTACCCTGATCGATCTCGAAGTTGCGCTGACCACGGCTCGGCAGGGCCTCAGTGAGGCCGACCGTTCCAAGATCAATATCGTCAATAGGCAGAACAGCGAAAACCAGGAGTTGCTGAATCAGGTCAACCTCGCGATCGGCAGAGCGGCGATCGATATCCAGGTGGCGCAGCTTCTTGGCGAGCAGGCCGGCTACGACGCTCAACTTGCTCAGATGAACACGGAGGCGCCGGGTATTGGCAGAGCGCAGAAGAACTACAGGATTGTGCGTCGCAATAGCGATGGAACCTTCAGCAACATCGTTGCCGACGAGCAAACCGCATTGCTGCCGCATGATCTTGTCGAGATCGGTTTGGACACCAATCTTCAGGCGCCGACTTCGCCTATACGGCCCCTACCCCAGGCCCAGAGCTCGACACTCCCGTCGTCTGATGTGGCGGGTGATGATCGAGCGGGTCACGGTTGGATATCCCAGAGGGGCTCGAATTAGGAGGCGCGATGATGATCAGCGACGACAGCTGGCGGCTATCGCCTCGCACGGGATTTGACGCATGTCGATAGAGCCACTCGGTTTCATCGTTCTCCTGCTTGGCCTCCTCGCCATCGTCAATGGCGCTCGTTTTGCAGTGACGACACTCTGCCTGTTGACGCTGCTGGGAGCCGCGGCGGCTCTGCAATTGCCGGCGCTCGGCGGCAGCAGTATCCAGCCAAGCCATCTTCTGCTCCTGTTTATCGTCGCCGCCACCTTGTTGCGTCCAGTCCAGACCCAAGCGGCGCTGGCGAGCATCGCTTATCCGGGGCCTGGCTTCTGGTTTGCCGCCTATATCCTGTTTTCCGTCCTGTCGTCTTTCTTCCTGCCGCGCATTTTTGCGGGCGCGACCCTCGTCTACTCCTCTGCGAGAGATGCGACCGGCATGATGTCGACGGTGGCCGCCCCCTTGTCGCCAGGCTCATCCAACCTTAGCCAATCTGTCTATCTGCTCGGCGATCTCGCCTGCTTTGCCATGGTCTCGGGGCTTGCGAGGCTCGGATATGCACGCTTCATCGCACAACAGTTGATCGTCGCGTCAATCGCATGTTTTGCTTTTGCCTTGCTCGACATCGGAACGTTTTTGACCGGACAGTCCTACCTGCTCGATGTCATTAGAAACGCGAATTATACCATGCACACGGCCGAGACGATCAGCGGTTTCAAACGCATCGTCGGCGCCTTTCCCGAAGCGAGCATATACGGGACGGTTGCACTGGCCTACTTTTCATTCACTCTTCTGCTCTGGCTGGAGCGTGTCCGAAGCCGCATGGCCGGCATGGCAACGCTTTTCATCGGCCCCACGATCCTGCTCTGCACGTCGACAACCGCCTATATCGCCGGGCTCTTCGTTGTCTGCATGCTCGTGCTTTTCTGCTTCAAACGTCTGATTGCCGGGTCGGCTAAGAGCTCGCATATGACTTTCCTGGCGATAACCCTCTTCCTGATCCCTTGCGCCATCGTAGCCCTCAGCCTTGTCCCCGATGCGTGGGATTCGATCACGAGCCTCGTCAACACCACCCTATCGGACAAACTCCAATCGCAATCCGGCGAGGAGCGTACCGCTTGGAACACGCTGGCTTTGATCGCATTCGTCGATACTGCAACCTTCGGCGCCGGGCTCGGAACGGTTCGAGCGTCAAGTTTCATCGCCGCATTGCTGTCCAACGTCGGATTGACCGGCACGCTTCTCTTCGCCGCCTTCCTGTACAGCCTCGTCAGAGCCCCCAGCCGGCAGGTCTCGGGCGATCGGGAGACACATGCGATCGGAAACGCCGCCATTATGGCAACGATCTCACAGATCGTCTCTGCGGCGATTTCAGGAAGCGGCACCGATCTTGGCCTGCTGTTCAGCACCACGGCGGGTTTGGCTGCCGGTTGCCTGGCCGCTCCCTATGTCTCGCAGCATCGAGTGACCCGATCTGTCGCAAATCGGCATCGACCGGAGGCATCGGCATCTCTGAGGAGAGCGCCGGTGTTTGCAGCGTGATGACCCCAGCCGCGAATTTCGTTCAAGGCCAAAAGCCCCTGCATCCGTCAGGAAATACCGGCGTTGAAACGCGGGAGGAACGCGGTTCCGCACCACGGTCCTCGGAAGGACGCGTGGCCGGTCGTGTTTCAACATCAGCCCTGCTGGCGCTCGCTGGTGGGTGCTATGCTATCGGCGGCGGAATTGCTTTGCCGCAGCCTGGCGCTACGCCGCGCAAAACCCGACAGGAAGACGCCGGCGAGATAGCCGATCTCCATGAGCACGAGGAGAGCGAGGCCGGAAGCGATCGCTGCGATCAGCGAGGAGCCGTCGGCGAATGCCAGGCTGCCGAAGCCGATAGCCACAAGAATTGCGAAAATCGCGAAGGCCCAAGCGCGGATCGAAGCGCCGGCGGCTATCGAAATCACGGCCGCCACCAGGGTGGTGATCAGCATGGCCATCTTCCTTCCCTCTGCATTTCGACAAGGACCCTGGCACCAATCGTCCTGCCACGGTTCAAGATATCGAAGCACAGTCCTGTGATAGGCACGGCTTTCTCCATGACGAGCGTCTCAACAATGGAACACACAACCGGAGGCGGGACGCTGTTTCAGCAAACGAGCGGTCCTGCGATCCGCTATGTATACAGGACCGGACTGTCATACGACAGGTCTGCCGGGTCAAGCAACAACTGTTCCCTCAACTCTGAAGAGAGCAGTCGTTCACTCGCTTTGAAGACAACCGCAAGGGTGATGACATGAACAATCAGTGCGTTGTGTACGTCACGGATGTCGAATATTCATTTCCAACCATTCTTTCAGCGCTTCAGGCCCGCAAATTCGCAAGTTCCGCAACCGACGTTTGCGTGCTTATGTCTGAACGTCTCGATAATTTCAATGAGTTGAAGGCCCTGCTCGCCGCGAGCGGCGTCGAATTGGCAGATGCGACCGACGCACTGCAGGATTCGCTCGGCAAGCTTGACAGTTCGCATTTTCAGGGGCGCATCAGCGTCAGCACGATGGCCAAACTAGTCCTTTGCGAGATCCTGCCCACCCATTACAGCCAGATCATCTATCTCGATGGCGATACCCAGATCGTCAGCGATCTCGGCAAACTCGAAAACGCCAACGTGCCTGAAGGCCGGTTTTTCGCGGCCCGCGATTACACGGCAATCCAGGACTTCCTCAACACTGGGAAGGACAACCACTACTTCAATGCAGGGGTCCTGAAATTCCATCGCAACGGCTGGATCGGACAGGAGGCGCTTGAGCTTTTTGCCAGAAATCCCGAGGCTTGCGAGGGCAAACATGATCAGGGCGCATTAAATTATGTTTGCGGTTCGTCGCTCATCCTCGTGTCCAACCGCTGGAACTTTCCCAAGCAGTTTCTGCATCTGGTGAACATGTCGTCACTGGCGATCGTCCACTATATGGCGCATCCAAAGCCATGGCATGGGACCTTCTTTCCATGGACAGATCGTGAAAGCCAAGTCTATGTGGATCTGCGCAAAGCCCATCCGATTTATAACGCGCTCTATCGCGGAATAAGCCTCGATCGGAAGATACTCTATAAATATCGGTCGATACGGGCACGCCTCGAACACGCAATCGAAAGGAACGGCGCCCACCCGCGGGTTCAGAACCTGCTGGTTGGCGACTACGCAGTATGATGACGCATACTGGTCCGACCCAACAAATAAAGATCCGCATATAGAGCTCAGGATTGAAAATGAGTTATCGGGCTTCCGTCGCCAGTATCTCGCATTACGCAAAAGCCCGCCTGCGCCGGTCACTCAAGGCTCGGCAAGTTCGCTATGACGTGCTGCGCAGTGGGCTCAGACAGGCCCGCCACGTCGTCATCTGCGTCATCCGTGACGAGGGCCATCGGCTGGCATTCTTCCTCCAATATTATCGCGATCTCGGTTTCGAGCACTTCATCTGCATCGACAACGGCTCGGCGGATGGAACGGCAGAATTGCTGTCAGGTTTCGACGACGTCTCGCTTCTCTCGGCTCATGGCTCCTACAAGGCGGCAAGGTTCGGAAACGACTGGATCAATGAGGTCATCAACCGGCACTGTCAGGAGAAATGGGTTCTTTATGTCGATGCAGACGAGTTCCTGGTCTACCCGCATTGCGACACTCGGCCAATCGATCAGCTGACCGCCTATATCGAATCCACCGGCGGTCATTCCCTCCGCTCGGTCATGATCGACATGTACAGCGAGCGTCCCGTTCTCGAAAACATATGTGAACCCGGCCGCAACCCGCTCGAAGTCTGCAATCTATTCGACCGGTCCGGCTACGTCGCACATTTCGACGACCGCAACAGGACAACGTGGATCAAAGGGGGCGTCCGCGGACGCATCTATTTTCGCGATCGGCTCTGGGACGGGCCGGCGCTCAACAAGATCCCTCTCGTATATGTGACAGGTGAACGGCTGTTTCTCAAATCATCACACCAGGTCTGGCCGCTCTCCCTGAATCTGGGAGACATGCGTGGCGCGATTTGCGTATCCGGCGCCCTTCTCCACTTCAAATTCCTATCGACCTTCGTGCACAAGGTTGCCGATGCCGACCATCTTTCTCAGCATACGGAAGAATACACTGTTTACTCCGCTGACAAGGGGATGGGCGGCTTCGTTTGTGACGATACAGGCACTTACGCAAGCTGGAGGGACTTGTCCGATCATGGGCTCATTCAAGGCGAAGGCTGGAAATATTGGAAGAATGTCTCCGGGGACGAAATCGAAACAGTCCAGCAGAACATGCCTGGCTCAGCGCAGCGACATCCGCAGAGAAGGCATGAAAATCGCTACGACCCCGCCTCCCTTGGATCGGCATCGTGACCGAACCTGGTAGCCGCCAATACGGCTCTATCGGACTTTCCGCCGTTCCGCTCGAAGCTTAGGGGGCAAATCTAAATCGAACGGCTCGACTGAAGCGTCACACGGTATGACTGCTTGAGGCATCATGCGATGGCATAAGCCCAGCATCAGCATTAAGCAGTCAGAGCCGCTGTGACGGCAAATCGCGATGAACTCTTCGCTGGTCGGCTTCGGTTTGCGGGCTCTCCGATGGCGACCGGAAGCCTATTTCAAAACCGCGCCGGCCAACTCCCGTCTTGAACCGCGCTGCAGGTACAGGTTCTCAAGCCAGGTCACCTGTTTCCTCAACCCCAACGCAGGCCTTTCGATAAAGTGCCACGAGAAGGCGGCAAAACAAGTGACAATCAGGCTGCAGACGATCCCGTTCAGCCACCAGTTATGCGCCCAGGGTCCGAGCGC
This sequence comes from Rhizobium sp. L9, assembly GCF_002531885.1. NCBI lineage: Bacteria > Pseudomonadati > Pseudomonadota > Alphaproteobacteria > Hyphomicrobiales > Rhizobiaceae > Rhizobium > Rhizobium sp. L9. The sequence continues at coordinate 143,016 of NZ_NWSZ01000024.1, forward strand.
GACGAAGGCCTGCTGGATGGGATAGCCATAGAGGAATACGCCATAGGAATAGTCGGCCCCCTGAAGCACTCCGAGCTTGCGGGGCGAGGTGAGGCCGAGAAAGACCGTTACATATCCAATAGCCGGAATGGCAACGAAGTCCCCAAAAGAGCTGAACCAGTAAGCCCACAATATGACGGCAACGGAACCGATGAAGATGCGGACATCCCACAGAATCTTGTCCTTGTAGAGATAAATCGTCACGCCCACGAGGAAGGCGCCGATCAGCAAATTCCCCGACGCGGTCGTCGGCATGGATGCCCAGTTGCTTTCATGCTTCCAATATCTCGCAAGCCCAAAACCTACGATCAACGCCGTCGTTGCCACCAGCGCGATTGCACGCCGCTTGACCACGCCGAGCAGGAAAAGCACGGCGATCGCGACGTAACATTCAAGTTCGAAAGGCACGGTCCAGAGCTGGCCATTTACCATGGCGGCGTCAGGATTGTTCAGGAACACTCCCGGAAGATTGAAGTGAATGTGTCCGGTGACATTCAGCAGATATGCAAAAAACTGGGCGTCGGTGAAGTAGTTACTGAGGTCATACTCGGTGTAGATCGCTCCAAGTATAAAAGCAGCCAGCAACACTTCCACTGCGAGAGCGGGGTAAATCCGGATAAACCGATTGCCAAGAAAGGAGATCAACGTCTTCGATCGCGCCAGACTGCCGGCAACCAGGAACCCGCTCAGGGCAAAGAACATGGGCAGTACCGACTTGATAAAGGGACGCAGGGGCGTTTCCCACAAAAACAGATCATCGCCATAGGTGACACGAGCCGTATGTATCCAAAGCACCGAAAAGGCCAACAGCAATCGCATGTAGTCAAATCCTGTCGGCCGCCCCTTCGCCAGGTCAAGCTTTTCACCGAGAACCATCAGTGCCCCTTTCAGCAGTTTTGACGCAATCGCAAGCATCATTGCCGGCTCGGGGACACGTGTCAGTGACCGCAGCTACATCATGAAAAATTTGAAGGGACTGCCTGTCTTCGGGACGAACACCTGACCATCGGTCCAACGCTCTGTGCTGCCGGAGGCGCCGTTCGATGGTCGGAGACGAATGCGGGCTATTGCGCAGCGAATTGGATGAGGAGACGATGAAATTACTGACCGCTCTGTTCTGTATCGTTCTCGCCTTTATCGGATTGGGCCTGATGGGAGGCGGCGCCTTGCTGCTCAGCCTCGGCGGCTCGCCCTATTACGCAATCACAGGACTTGCCTACCTCGTTGCGGCAGTTCTGCTGTGGCGCCGGAAGCCTCTCGGCGCATTGATTGTCCTGCTTGTCGCCGTTTTCACTCTTCCCTGGGCGTTATGGGAATCGGGCACCAATTTCTGGGCACTCTTCGCACGCTTGATGTCCCCCATCGCACTGGCGGGATTTGCGTTGCTCTTTGCACCAGCGCGCTTGCCCACCGTCGACCGAAAGCTCTTCCACGGCGGCGCCCTGCTTGCCGCCATTCTGTTTGCTGCAGGATTCGGTCTTGCCTTCATCCCGCATGAGGTGATCCGCCCTTCTGCAGACACCCCGGCTTACAAGACCGCCAAGGGCGACAACTCGCCTTCCGACTGGACATCCTATGGCCGCAGCACTGCGGGAGATCGCTTTTCCCCGTTCGACCAGATCAACCGCAGCAACGTTGCCCAGCTTGACCTTGCCTGGACATATCGAACCGGAAGGGGCGACGGCGTCGATCAGAATACACCTCTGCAGATCGGGGATACGGTCTACACATGCACACCGACGAATGTGATCACAGCTCTTGATGCCGATACGGGAAAACCCCGCTGGACGTTCGACCCCAAAGCGTCGGCGCCCTATTGGCAGCGCTGCCGGGGCCTCGGCTATTACAAGATGCCGGAGGAACACCGATCGCCCGATGGCCTTTGCGACGAGCGTCTGATACAGACGACCATCGATGCCCGCCTCCTCGCGATTGACAGCAAGACCGGCGCGCCGTGCACGGCCTTCGGCGACAACGGTACTGTGCAGCTCTCCCAGGGCATGGGTGAAGTCAAGACCGGCTACTATTTCCAGACATCGGCTCCATTGATTGCCCGCAACCTGATTGTCATCGGAGGCTGGGTCACCGACAATCAGGAGGTCGGCGAGCCCTCAGGCGTCATCCGCGCATTCAATGTGGTGACCGGCGAGCTCGAATGGGCCTGGGATCTCGGCAATCCTGCGATCACCAAACTTCCGCCGGCAGGCGAGACCTATACGCGCGCCACGCCCAATATGTGGACGACAGCGGCCTTCGACGACAAGCTCGGCCTCATCTATGCCCCGCTCGGCAATACCACGCCGGATTATTACGGCGCCAATCGCCCGGCTTTCGCCGATCAGTATAACGCGACGTTGGTGGCGCTCGATGTGACGACGGGTAGGGAGAGGTGGAAATTCCAGACCGTGCATCACGATATCTGGGACTATGATCTGCCGGCCCAACCAGCGCTGATCGACCTGCCCGATGGCAATGGCGCCATTGTGCCCGCCATCTTGCAGTCCACCAAACGTGGGCAGCTTTTCCTGCTCAATCGCCAGACCGGCCTTCCCCTCGCCGAAGTTCAGGAAAAGCCGGTGCCGCAAAGGGGAGGCGCGCCGGAGGAGAAACTGTCGCCGACGCAGCCTTATTCGGTCGGCATGCCGACGATCGGCGCGGAACGCGTCACCGAGCAGCGGGCCTGGGGCCTGACAATGTTCGATCAGCTGGCCTGCCGCATCGCCTTTCGCAAGATGCGCTACGACGGGGACTTCACCCCGATCGGCACGCATCCTGCACTTCAGCAGCCGGGAAATCTGGGCGGCCTCAACTGGGGAAGCGTCTCGGTCGACCTACCCAACAACCGCGTCTTCATGAACGACATCCGCGTACCCAGCATCTTCGCCCTCGTTCCGCGGGCCGATTACGTCGATTTCGCCCTCGTCACGACGGCGCACGGCCCTTCCGCTCCACAGCGCGGCACACCTTATGGTATGACGACCGAGAAGTGGACGTCGAGACTGCGCATTCCCTGCACGCAGCCACCATGGGGCATGGTGACAGCAGTGGATCTGAACACACGCAAAATCGCGTGGCAGGTGCCGGCCGGGACTGCTGAACAGCTCGGACCGTTCAAGATCAAGATGAATTTACCCATGTCGATGGGCCTGCCGACCTATGCTGGCACATCTGCGACTGCCGGCGGCGTCGTCTTCTTTGCCGGTTTCCAGGACTATTACATTCGCGCCTATGACGCCGAGAACGGCAATGAGCTTTGGAAACATCCTCTGCCGGTCGGCTCGAGTGCGACGCCGATGACCTACGTCTCACCGAGGACAGGCAAACAATATGTGCTGGTCTCGGTTGGCGGAGCGGCAAATTCGACTGATCTCGGCGACTATGTGCTGGCCTTCTCCCTGAAAGAGGGGGATTAGCCGGCCGAAAGATTGGGCTGACACTAGATAATGGCATCGAAGTCGTGCGCGCTGGCCATGTCTGATCCTCTTGCTGCCGATCCGGGAACCAACCCGCTTATGCAAGGTTAAGGCGATATGCCTCCGAGTTGTTGCCTCGGAAACATCTGGAGCGGTTCAGCTTTTCACGGAAGCGCAGAACCGCTCCGACCTTTTGGATTTACGCGATTCCGGAGGGAAACGGCTTCGCACTTTCCTGGAATTGCTCTAACCGCCTTCCGACTCGGTCCGGAGGCCGGAAGGAAGCTAGCAATGCGCAACCACCACAATTCCCGACATGAGGGGATGAGCAGGCATCCCTATTCCATGTTCGCGGTCAACATGATCCTCAGCCTGATCGCCATGTACTTCGTGATGTTTTCAATGATCGACGGCTGGAGCGATTTCCGGAATAATCTCAACATGCTCTACATGGCGTTAACGATGGTGGCCCCGATGGGCATCATCATGCTCGCCACCATGGGCGGCATGTACCGGAACAGGAAGCTAAACGCCGCCATTCATGCCGGCCTGGTGATCCTGTTCGTCGCGGCCTTTGCAGGCACTCGCACACAGGCTCTCATAGACGACCGCCAATTCATCGCCTCTATGGTGCCGCATCATTCAGGTGCAATCCTCATGTGCCGGGAAGCAGCCCTCAACGATCCTGAACTGGTTGCTCTCTGCGCCAACATCTCGCGCGGCCAGCGTGCGGAGATCGAGCAGATGAACGCGATCCGCACGCGCCTGGATCAGGATACGCGGTAAGACTCCTCGACCCGTTGTCAAACAAACAAGCCCGCGCCTAGGCGGGCATTGTTATTTGGATGCCGAGGCCTGATGGCAGAGAAACTTGCAACTTCGGCGGAACAGCCGGTGTTAGTTGCAAGAAATTTCCCACTACGCCGTAAACAAAACCTAGGTACCTACGGGGTAATCCCATTTGCCTATGGAATAATAAAATAGGTGCGATCCGATCGAAAGCGCGTGCTTGGCAAGCGACCCGTCGGCCACGTCCGGACCGGCTCGATCTTGCTCCCCCGATGACAATAATCTTGTGAAAAATCCGATACTAGGGCACAATTTGCGAAGGCATCTGAAGTTGCGGCGCAGTCTCGAATCCGGCCGTCTCGCGCCGAGTGGCAGTTCGCGTCGGAGGGTCGACGTCGATGGATCAGGGGTTCTTTCTTCTGTTCGCTGCGGTATCCGTGATCACGGCCCTGACGGTGGTCCTGGCACGCAATCCGGTTCACAGCGCGTTGGCGCTGATGGCGTGTTTCCTGCAGGTCTCGGCAATCTTCGTCTTGCTCCAGGCACCGTTGCTCGCGGTTATCCAGATCTTCGTCTATGTCGGCGCGATCATGGTCCTGTTCCTGTTCGTGATCATGATGATCGATGTGCGCGAAGCGGTGTTGCAGCGGTTCCTCCCAGGCGGCAACCTCCCAGCGCTGGTCCTGCTCGCCCTGCTCGGGGTTGAGATGCTCGTGCTGGTGCTCTGGAGCAACCGCTTTTCGGTCATGGAGCCCGTCGCGATGCGAAGCGGCGATGACGTCAGGCAGCTTGGCACAGCCCTTTTCGCCGACTATCTCCTGCCGTTTGAAACCGCCTCCGTAATCCTGCTGGCGGCCTTGGTCGGCGCCATCATGCTGGCGCGGAAGGAGCAGGGGTGATGGTTCCGCTCTGGTGGTATATTGTGCTCGGAGTGGTCCTGTTCGTGATCGGAGCGGCGGGCGTGCTGCTCAGGCGCAATATTCTCATCGTACTGATGTCGCTGGAGCTGCTGCTCAACTCGGTCAACATCAATTTCATCGCTTTCGGCCGTTACCACGCCGATTTCCGCGGGCAGATCTTCGCGATCTTCGTCATCGCAATCACCGCGGCGGAAGTTGCCGTCGCCCTCGGTATCCTGGTTGCCCTCGTGAGGAACAAATCCACCCTCAAGATCGACGACGTGACGGTGATGAAAGGATAGCGGCTTTGGACCCGGTTGTATCGATCCGGCCGTTGCTTGCCATCGCCGTCGCCGGTCTGGCGGCCCTTGCAGTTCTCCTTTTGCATAACCGCGAGAGACTTCGCGATCTGGTCTCGCCATTGGCCGCGATCGCAATGTTCGCGATTGTCGTGTCGATGGCGCCCACGGTGCTGGCGGGCGGGACGGTCGAATTGCGCCTGTTCGAGGTTCTGCCGGGGATCGACTTTGCTTTCCGGGTCGATGCGCTCGGCATGGTGTTTGCCACCGTCTCGTCGCTTCTGTGGATCGTGGCGGCGATCTATTCCGTCGGCTATATGCGGCATTTGAAGGAGCATGCGCAGACCCGGTTCTTCGCCTGCTTCGCCAGCAGTCTTGCGGCCGCCGCGGGAGGCGCCTTCGCCGCCAATCTGTTTACGCTGGTGATCTTCTACGAAGCGCTCAGTCTCGTTACCTATCCGCTCGTCTATCACCACGAGGACGAGGAGGGATGGAGGGGCGGCCGCAAGTACCTCGTCTATCTGATGGGCGCCTCGAAAAGCGCGCTGCTCGCCGCACTGGCGCTGACCTACCATATTGCGGGGTCGCTCGACTTTGTCGCGGGAGGGCTGCTGGCGGCGAGCGATGCCTCGGCGGCGCTGCTGACGGTCGTCTATTTCTGCTATCTTTTCGGCTTCGCCAAGGCCGCTGTGATGCCCATGCATGCCTGGCTGCCCGCCGCGATGGTCGCGCCGACACCGGTCAGCGCGCTTTTGCATGCAGTGGCAGTGGTCAAGATGGGCGTGTTCTGCGTGCTGCGGGTGGTGTTCCATGTCTTCGGCACGGGGCTGGTGGGTGGGCTGAGCCTCGGCATCGCCACGGCCTATCTGGCTTCGTTCACGATCCTGATGGCGTCGGTTTACGCCCTCACGCGGGACGACCTGAAGGCCAGGCTCGCCTATTCGACGGTCAGCCAGCTCTCCTACATCGTGCTGGGCGCGGTTCTGTTGTCGCCGGTCGCGATGGTCGGCGGGATCATCCACATCGCGGCGCACGCATTCTCCAAGATCACGCTCTTTTTCTGCGCCGGCTCGATCTATTGCGCGTCCGGCAAGCGCAACATCAGCGACATGGCCGGTATCGGCCGCAGGCTCCCCTGGACGATGGGGGCATTTTTCATCGCTTCACTCAGCATGATCGGGATACCGCCGACCGCGGGCTTCGTCAGCAAGTGGTATCTGGCGGAGGGCGCCGCGGCGGCTGGAGAGACGGCGTTCCTGGTCGTGCTCCTGGTGAGCTCGGTCCTGAACGCCGCCTATTTCCTGCCGGTCAGCTATGCCGCCTTCTTCCAGGCGGAGAAGCAGGAAAGCCGGACGACGGTCCGTGAAATTCCGCTGGTCACGATTCCGCTGGTCACGACGGCGATCCTGTCGGTGCTGATGGGCATTTTTCCGGGCTATTTTCTTACTCTGGCAGATGGAGTGATCCGATGATCAAGCGTGTCGTCGACTTCTTTGGTGCCGAGCAGTATGCGAGGCCGCGCCGCCGACTGTTCTACCTCGTGCTGGTCCTGATCGTCGTCGCCGACTTTCTGGTCTCTCGCGAACATGCCGAATATCTGTGGGACAGGCTGCCGGGCTGGTCCGCCGTCTACGGCTTCGTCTCCTGCGTCCTGCTTATCTTCGTTTCCAAGTTTCTCGGCCATCGGGTCGGGCTGATGCGGCGCGAGGACTATTATGACTGACTTCATCCATCCAGCTCTGCTCTTTATTCTTGGCGCCGTGCCGATCCCTTTCCTCAGCGGGTCGGTCCGCAAGGCCTATCTGCTGCTGATCCCTGCGCTGGCGATCCTTGCCGTACTTGCCATGGAACCGGGCAGCTATGGCGAAGCGCGATTCATCGGGCAGGAGATCCTGATCGCGAAGGTGGACAAGCTCAGCATCGTCTTCGCCACCGTTTTCACCATCATGGCGTTGATCGGCATGGTCTACGCGCTGCACCTGACGGATACCGGCCAGCACGTGGCGGCATTCGTTTATGTCGGCAGCGCGCTTGGCGTAGTGTTTGCGGGTGACTACCTGACCCTCTATCTGTTCTGGGAGGGCATGGCATTCGCCTCCGCCTATCTGGTCTTCGCGCAGCGTGGTGGACCGGCAATCCGGGCCGGGTTCCGTTACCTCATGGTCCATATCACCGGCGGCGTCGTCCTGCTCGGCGGCATCATTTCCCACGGGCTCGCCACCGGTTCACTGCTTTTCGGCCCGATCGCGGGGGCCCTCACCAACGGAGGAATGGAGGTCGGCGACTACCTGATCCTCGCCGGCTTCATCCTCAACGCCGCCGTGCCGCCGCTCAATGCTTGGCTGACCGATGCCTATCCGGAGGCGACCGTCACCGGGGCGGTGTTCATGAGCGCGTTTACCACCAAGACCGCCGTCTATGTGCTGGCGCGAGCCTTTCCGGGGACCGAGCTCCTTGTCTGGCTCGGCACCATCATGGCGCTCTACGGCGTCATCTACGCGGTGCTGGAGAACGATTGCCGACGGCTTCTCGCCTATCACATCGTCAGCCAGGTGGGCTATATGATTGCGGGTATCGGCATCGGCACCGAGATGGCGCTGAACGGAGCCGCCAGCCACGCCTTCGCGCATATCCTCTACAAGGCGCTGCTGTTCATGGGTGCCGGTGCAGTCATCTACGTCACCGGCCGACGCAAGCTCACCGAGCTCGGCGGGCTTTACAAGACAATGCCGCTGACCGTGGCGCTTTACATGGTCGGCGCCTTCGCGATCTCGGCCTTCCCGTTCTTCTCGGGGTTCGTCACCAAATCGATGGTGATAGCGGCCGCAGGAGCGGATCACCGCGCACTGGTGGTGCTGGCGCTGACCATGGCATCGTCCGGGACGTTCCTGCACACTGGCCTCAAGCTTCCCTATTACATGTTCTTCGGGACGGACCGGAACCTGGAGGCGTGCGAGCCGCCGCGCAACATGCTGATTGCCATGGGCATTGCGGCGGTGCTCTGCATTGCGATCGGGGTGTTCCCCCAGCCGCTTTATGCGCTTCTGCCCTATCCGGTGGATTTCGAACCTTATACGGGTTCGCATGTCACGGAGAGCCTCGGGCTGCTGATGTTCACCGCCCTGGGGTTCGTGCTGTTCCTCTGGGCACTCGATCCCGAGAACACGATCAGCCTCGACACCGACTGGTTTTACCGCAAGGGTGCGCGGGCCTTCATGTGGCTCGCCGAAAGGCCGCTGGCGCGCTATGAGCAGGCGGTGAGCAATGTCTCCGAGACCGCGGCGCTGCCCTTGCTGCACGGCGCGGCGCGGGCAGGACTCCGGCTCGATCTGACCGGCGTCGATGCCGTCGTGAATGGCGTCGCCCACTCGATCCTGCACGGCGGCGGGCGGCTCAGGCGGCTCCAGACGGGCGTCGTGACCCATTACGTGCTGGCGATGATCGTCGGTTTGATCGCAGCCACCGCCGTCTTCGTCGTGGCGTGGCGGTAGGGGGTGCCATGGGCTTCCCGCTGCTCAGCCTCATCATATTCACACCCGTTGTCGGGGCCGCGGTTCTCATGTTCCTGCGCGATGACGATGTAGTGCGGTGGAGCGCGCTCTCTTTCACCGTCCTCGACCTTGCTCTTTGCATCGCCATGCTGGTCGGATTCGACACCAAGATCCATGCCATGCAGTTCACCGAGACGCACCCGTGGGTGCCCGCGCTCGGGATCAATTATGCCCTTGGCATCGACGGAATCAGCGCGCTCTTCGTGTTCCTGACCGCACTGTTGGGGTTGATCTGCGTGCTCGCCTCCTGGGTCGCGATCGACCGCAAGGCGAAGGAATTCATGATCTGCCTGCTCTTCATGCAAGCGCTGATGCTCGGCGTCTTCTGCGCGCTCGATCTCTTCCTTTTCTACGTCTTTTGGGAGGCGATGCTGATCCCGATGTATCTCATCATCGGCGTCTGGGGCGGCGAGGGTCGGGTCTATGCGGCGATCAAGTTTTTCCTCTACACGCTGGCGGGCAGCCTCCTGTTCCTGATCGGCGTCATCGTGCTCTATTTCTACGGTGGCAGGACCTTCGATATCCTCGCTTTGACGGAACAGGATTTGCCATTCCGGATCCAGTCCTGGCTGTTCTTCGCCTTCCTGGTCGCTTTTGCGGTCAAGGTTCCGATGGTGCCGGTCCATACCTGGCTGCCGGACGCCCATGTGCAGGCGCCGACGGCGGGCAGCATTATCCTCGCCGGAGTGCTCCTGAAGATGGGCGCCTACGGATTCCTGCGGTTCTCGCTGCCGATGCTGCCGGAAGCATCGATGTATTATTCGCCGCTGATGCTGGCGCTTTCGGGGCTTGCGATCGTCTATGGCGGGTTGCTCGCGCTTGCGCAGGACGATCTGAAGAAGCTTGTGGCTTATTCCAGCATCAGCCACATGGGCTTTGTGACGCTTGGGATTTTTGCACTGAACCTCCGCGGGCTCGAGGGCGGTATCCTGCAGATGTTCAATCATGGCGTGACGACAGGCGCCCTGTTCCTGTTCGTCGGGCTGATTTACGAGCGAACCCATACCCGCAGCATCGCCGACTATGGCGGATTGATGAAGGTGGCGCCTGTTTACACCACGTTTCTGGCACTGTTTACCCTGTCGTCGATGGCGCTGCCGGGAACGAATTCGTTCGTGGGCGAGTTGCTGGTGCTGTCCGGCGGGTTCGCGGCCAGCTTCATCGCCGGCTCGGCTGCCGTTTTAGGCGCATTGCTGGGGGCCGCCTATCTGCTTGGCATGTATGGGAAAGTCGCGCTCGGCCCGGCGAGCGTCGGCGCCCGGTTGAAGATCCGCGACGTGAACGCCCGTGAGATGGCTGCGATCCTGCCGCTGGCCGTCTTCGTGGTCTGGGTTGGGTTCTATCCGAAACCCTTTCTCAACATCATCGATGCCTCGGTGAAGCATCTGCTGACGGACGTGCACAGCAGGGGGAACGGCCCATGACCGCTACCCTGCTTTTCCAGTCGGCCCTGGCGAGCCTGCCCGAGATCGTGGTGATCACCGGCGCCTGCATCCTGCTGATCCTGGGACAGTTCGTGCGAAAGGGACAGGAACATTTCCTTGTCTGGGCGTCGATCGCGGTCGTGTTGATTGCCGCCTTGGCGACACTCATGCTGGCGAGCGAGGTGCGGCCGGCCTACACGAGCATGTTCATCGCCGACCGCTTCGCGGTCTTCTTCAAGTTGGTTTTCTACTTAGCCACCGTTCTGACATTCCTCCTTTCGCGAAAATATGCCGATATCGAAGGGATCGGGAGCAGCGAATACTATGTCCTGCTGCTCCTAGCGCTTTCGGGCATGATGATCATGGCCTCGGCGACCGATCTCCTGTCGATTTATGTGGGCCTCGAACTGATGGTGATTTGCACCTATGTGCTGACCGGCTTCCTGCGGCATGAGCGGCGGTCGAACGAAGCCGCACTGAAATACGTGATCCTTGGCGCGGTCTCGACCGGGATTTTCCTTTACGGCGTTTCGCTGGTCTATGGGCTCACCGGCACGACGCAATTGGACGGGATGGCTGCGGCCGTGACTGGCGATCCGCTCGATCCAGGTTTGTTGCTGGCGGTGGTCTTCATCGTCGCCGGGCTGGTCTTCAAGGTCGGCGCGGTTCCCTTCCACATGTGGCTGCCGGACGTCTATGAAGGCGCGCCGACAACGATCACCGCCTTCATGTCGGTGGGCCCCAAGGCGGCGGGGTTCGCGGTGATCCTGCGGGTATTCCTCAACCCTCTGGTCGCAGCCTCGGACGTCTGGATCATCGTTGCCGTCATTGCGGTGATGACGATGGCGCTCGGAAGCTTCGTGGCGCTGGTGCAGGACAATTTCAAGCGTCTCCTGGCCTATTCCAGCATCGCCCATGCCGGCTTCGCCATTTTCGGCGTGGCCGCTGGTGGCGCCGATGGGATCGCCAGCGTGATGCTCTATCTGCTGATCTACGCCATCATGAATCTCGGCATTTTCGGCGCCGTCATCATGATGCGGAACGGCGATTTCTCGGGCGAGGTTATCGAAGACTATGCAGGTTTCGCCAAGTCACATCCGGGGCTGGCGCTCCTGATGCTACTCTATCTCTTCTCGCTGGCCGGCATTCCGCCGACCGCCGGGTTCTTCGCCAAGTTTTACGTGCTTGTCGCCCTCATCCAGCATGGTTTCGTCATCCTGGCGGTAATCGCAGTGCTGCTCAGCGCCGTCGCCGCCTATTTCTACATCCGCATCGTCATGGTGATCTATATGCGCGAGCCGAAGAGGACGTTCGCCCCGGCGCTGACGCCTCTGGTGGGCGCGACACTCGCCGTCACCGCCGCCGGCACCATCGGCATCGGGCTATTTCCGTCGTGGTTCCTGAAGCTTGCCCAAGATTCGGTCCTTGGCGGGTGAGCGATTGGATTTGCAATGATCACACCGAGGGAATAGACTTAAGACGGAGGAAGGATTGCCCAAGTCGCCCCGTGGCGTGACCGATCTACCGGTTCGCGATGAGGTCAGTGGGCAACCGGTGCAGTGATATGGCTGCAATGGAATTCTTGCCGGTTCTTTTCATGATCGCCGGAGTCGTTCTGGTGGCGGGGGTGACGTTGTTCGTTTCCTCGCTGCTGCGCCCATCCAATCCCTATCCCGCCAAGAACATGCCCTATGAATGCGGCATGGACGCAGCGGGCGAGGCGGCGGCGGGCCGCTTCAGGGTGCCGTTCTTTATCCTCGCGATCCTGCTGGTCGTTTTCGATGTCGAAGCGATGTTCCTCTTTCCCTGGGCCGTCGTCCTGAAAGAGATCGGACTGGTCGGCTATATCGAGATGTTCATTTTCATATTGCTGCTTCTCGTGGGCTTCGCCTACGCCTGGCTGAAAGGAGCGCTGGAATGGGAGGCGTAAACAACGCGATCCGCGACAGCGTGCTGTTCACCACGGCCGACAGCATCATCAGTTGGAGCCGGCGATCGGCGCTGTGGCCGGAAACCTTCGGCATTGCCTGCTGTGCCATCGAAATGATCTCGGCCGGTTGCGCCCGCTACGATCTCGACCGGTTCGGCGTGGTGTTCCGCCCTTCACCGAGACAATCCGACGTCATGATTATCGCCGGCACCGTGACCCGGAAATTCGCGCCCGTCGTGCGGCGGCTCTATGACCAAATGCCGGAACCGCGCTGGGTGATCGCCATGGGCACCTGCGCTATTTCGGGCGGCGTCTACAACACCTATGCCGTGGTGCAGGGATCGGAAACCTTCGTGCCAGTCGATGTGCATGTGCCCGGCTGTCCGCCCCGGCCCGAGGCGCTGATGCACGGCTTCCTCCTGCTTCAAGAAAAGATCAAGAAGTCCCGGGCGCTCGCCGGCACACCTCTGGATCGGGTTATAGCGTCATGAGTGCGAAGCCGTCCCTCAATCGCGCTCCGATCATGGAGCGCTTCGGAGAAACAATCGACGACCTCGGCACTGCGCACGGTATCGACGCCTTTGCCGTTCCGCCCGAGAGGATCGTTGAGCTCTGCCGGCTCCTGAAAGAGCATCCGGCGCTGCAGTTCAATTTCCTCTCGGACATTTGCGGCGTCGATCATTACCCCGAAGCGCCGCGGTTCGAGGCGGTCTACCATCTTTATTCGCTGCCCAACAGGTGGCGGGTCCGCATCAAGTGCCGACTTGGCGATCCTCCTGACGTGCCGTCGGTCACGGGAGTCTGGCGTACCGCCAATTGGCATGAGCGTGAGGCCTGGGACATGTACGGTATCCGGTTCGAGGGACATCCCGATCTGCGCCGGATCTACATGTGGGAAGGCTTCGAGGGCTTCCCACAGCGTAAGGATTTCCCCCTCAGGGGCTATAAGGACAAATTGAACCCCTTCGGTGCCGAGGGTCCGCCGCCAACGCAGCCCGACCTTGCCACCAGGGACATTCCGTAAGGGGGCCGTTCTACGCCGGAACATTGAGATGACTGAAGTCACCGAGCTCAGCAGGCCTGAGGGTGAAGCGCTCAATACCAGGGAGGTGCTTCTCAACCTCGGTCCGCAGCACCCCAGCACCCATGGGGTTCTTCGGCTCGTTCTCGAACTGGACGGCGAGTTCGTCGAGCGCGTCGATCCGCATATCGGCTATCTCCATCGGGGCACCGAAAAACTGGCGGAGAGCTTCACCTATACCCAGATTTTCCCACTGACAGACCGGCTCGATTATCTCTGTCCGCCTTCGAACAACCTCGCCTTCGCGCTGGCGGTGGAGAAACTCCTCGGCATAGAAGCGCCGATCCGAGCGCAATATATCCGCGTGATGATGGCCGAGCTGGCACGAATCTCCGGTCACCTCCTGATCACGGGCGCGCTGCCGATGGATCTCGGCGCCATGACCGCGCTGCTTTACGTCATGCGCGAGCGCGAAATGATCATGGACCTCCTGGAAATGATCACCGGTGCGCGCATGCACACGTCCTTCTGCCGGGTCGGCGGGGTGCGCGAGGACCTGCCTGACGGGTTCTTCCCCAAGATCCGGGAGTTTTGCGACATTTTCCCGAACCGTATCCGCGACTATGAGCGACTGCTCGAAGATAACCGGGTGTTTCTCAATCGCACGAAGGGGATCGGCGTGATCTCCGCAGAGGATGGCATCGATCTCGGCCTCAGCGGCCCGAACCTGCGTGCTTCCGGTGTCGACTGGGACATCCGCCGCGACGAGCCCTACGAGATCTATGATAGGCTGGCGTTCAACGTCATCACCCGTGACGAGGGCGATTGCTATGCACGCTGGCGATGCCGCGTCGATGAGATGCGCGAGAGCATAAGGATCATCGAACAATGCATCGACCAGATGCCCGAGGGGCCGTTCCAGATCGACATGCCGACAATCGCCTTCCCGCTGGACAAGGATCGGGTGCACTGCTCGATGGAGGCGCTGATCCAGCATTTCGACCTGTCGGCCTACGGCTTCAAGGTGCCGAAGGGCGAGGTCTATTCGGCGATCGAGGCGCCAAAGGGCGAGCTTGGCTTTTACATCATCAGCGACGGGTCGCCAAAACCGTTCCGCATGAAGGTGCGGGCACCCTCGTTCGTCAACCTTCAGGCCCTCTTCGGGGTCACCAACGCCCGCTATCTGGCGGACATGATCGCCGTGCTCGGCAGCCTCGACCCTGTGATGGCGGAGGTGGACAAGTAGCAAGGATTTGAATGCGATGACCATGCGGGAAAAGATCGAAGAGGCGGCGGCGCGCTATCCCGACCAGCGCTCTGCGATCATGCCCGCGCTCCTGATCGCGCAGGAAGAACATGGCCATCTGCCTGGGCCAGTGTTGGAAGAGGTCGCCGACATTCTCGGAGTCGAGCGAATCTGGGTCTACGAGTTGGCGACCTTCTACACCCTCTTCCATACCGAACCGGTGGGGATGTTCCACCTGCAGCTCTGTAACAATGTTTCCTGCATGCTGTGCGGATCGGAGGGCCTGCTAGACCATCTGGAAACAGTGCTGGGGATCAGGAAAGGCGGCACCACCCCGGACGGGCTGTTCACGCTTTCGACGGTCGAATGCCTCGGCGCCTGCGAGATGGCTCCGGTGATGCAGGTCGGCGACGATTACCATGCGCACCTTGATGTGGCGCGGGTAAACGCACTGCTGGACAGACTGCGGGCGATAGCGGGAGCCGCGAGCGTCGAGCACATCTCTGCGCGGCTGCCGGGGGAGTAGCGCCATGTTCGAGCCGGTTCTTCTGAAAAATGTCGATGTGGCGGACGGTCATTTGGTGTCGACTTACGAGGCTGGCGGCGGCTATCAGGCGCTGGCGAAGGCGTTGCGCGAGTACACGCCTGACGAGGTTATCGACCTCGTCAAACGGTCCAACCTGCGCGGTCGCGGTGGTGCCGGATTCCCAACGGGCATGAAATGGGGTTTCGTGCCGAAGCGCACCGGCAAGCCGACTTACCTGTGCTGCAACGCCGATGAGGGCGAGCCGGGCACGTTCAAGGACCGGATCATCATGGAGCGCGACCCGCATCAACTGATCGAGGGGCTGGCGGTCAGTGCATACGCGATCGGGGCCGAAACCGCCTATGTCTACGTTCGCGGAGAATATGTGACGGCGATCCGTCGTCTGGAGCAAGCGATCGCCGAGGCCCACGCAAAGGGCTATCTCGGAAAGCGCATTCTGGGCTCGGACTTCAATTTCGCGGTACACATACACTGCGGCGCCGGCGCCTATATCTGCGGCGAGGAGACTGCGATGCTCGAGTCGCTCGAGGGCAAGCGGGCGCAGCCGCGATTGAAGCCGCCGTTTCCGGCCGTGGCCGGGCTCTATGCCAGCCCGACTGTAATCAACAATGTCGAGACGCTGGCCTGCGTGCCGCATATCGTGGCGCGGGGCGCGGACTGGTTCCGCGGCATCGGCCCGGACAAGAGCCCCGGCCCGAAGCTCTACTGCCTCAGCGGACAGGTGCGCAAACCCGGTCTCTACGAGTTGCCGATGGGCATACCGCTGCGCGAGCTGGTCGAGGAACATGCCGGCGGGGCCTTGCGGGGACGCAAGATCAAGGCAGTGATCCCGGGCGGGGTCTCAGCGCCGGTCATCCCTGAACACGGGCTGGAGGTGAGGATGGATTTTGACTCGCTGGCTGCCGCCGGCTCGATGCTCGGTTCGGCTGGCGTTATCGTGATCGACGATAGCACCTGCATGGTCAAGGTCGCCACCCGGATCGTCGAGTTCTTCCACCATGAGTCCTGCGGCAAGTGCACGCCCTGCCGGGAAGGATTGAACTGGGTCGCGAAGGTCCTGCGCCGGATCGAGGCCGGCGAAGGTGCTGCCGGCGATCTGGAGCAGCTGGAGAAGCTCTGCAAGGGCATTTTCGGCAATACGTTTTGTGCCTTGGGTGACGGTGCAGCGATGGGATTGCGGGCAGCACTCGCGCACTTCCGAGATGAATTCGTCGCCCATGTCGAGGAGCGCAGGTGCCCGTTTCACTGAAGGAGTGTGCTGGATCAGGATTGTGAGGAACCATGCTTAATGTCACGATCGATGGACAAACGCTGGAAGTTGAGGCTGGCTCGACGGTGCTGCAGGCCGCCCGGCATTTGGGCATCGATATTCCGACCTTCTGCTATCTGAAGCGTCTGCCGCCGCTGGCCTCCTGCCGCATGTGTCTGGTGGAGATCGAGGGCCTGCGGCGGCTGCAGCCGTCCTGCGCTACTGCGGTCACCGATGGCATGGTCGTGCGGACGAATACGCCTCTGATCGAGGAAACGCGCTCTTCCATGCTCGACATGCTGCTCGCCAATCACCCCCTCGACTGCCCGATCTGCGACAAGGGCGGCGAATGCGAGCTTCAGAACATGGTAATGGCCTATGGGCCCCGCGAAAGCCAGTTCCGCGATGACAAACGTGTGTTCCACTCCGAGGACATTCGCCTCAGCCCGGTTATCATCATGAACGTCAACCGCTGCATCCAGTGCCAGCGCTGCGTCCGGATGTGCGAGGAGGTCGTCGGCGCGGTGGCGCTGGGCACCGTCGAGAAAGGCATGGATACCGCCGTCACCGGCTTCGAGGGCAGTCTGGCGAGTTGCGACCAGTGCGGCAATTGCGTCGAGGTCTGCCCGGTCGGCGCGCTGATGAGCTTCCCCTACCGCTACAAGGCGCGCCCCTGGGATCTCGTAGAGACGGACACGATCTGCCCGCATTGTGGCACCGGTTGCCAGCTGACAGTGGGCACGCGCAAGGGCGAGTTCATGCGGGTGCGCTCGAAGTGGGACGAAGGTGTCAACCACGAAACTCTCTGCGTGCGAGGACGCTTCGGCCTCGATTTCGTTGCAAGCCGGGACCGGATCAAGCAGCCAATGATCCGTCAGGATGGCGCCCTGGTCCCGGTTTCCTGGGACGAAGCGGGGGATTATCTGCGCCGGCGACTGTTGGCTGTCGAGAGCAAGGAGGCCGGCGGGCTGGTCTCGCCTCGCCTGCCCAACGAGGTGCTTTATCAGTTCCAGAAGCTGATGCGAACAGTATTCCGGACCAACAACATTGATTGTTCGTCACGCTGGGCCGCGCCCTTCGATACGCTCGGCCCGCTATTGGGAACTTTCTACAGCCGCACACCGCTGGCCGACGTAATCGGCAACGACTGCGTGCTCGTCGTCGGCGGCAACGTGACCGAGGAGAATCCCGTCACCGAATACCTGCTGCGAGACGCCGCGCGGCGGCGCCAGGCCGGATTGCTGATGCTTTCGGCGCGGCCCTCGCGCCTGGACGCCGATGCCAGGGTGGTGGTACGCGTGCCGCCGGGCGGAGAAGAGGCAAGCCTTGCGGCGGTGGTAGCCGCGCTCATGGCGGTGGCCCGTCAGACCTTGCCGGGCGACGCATTTGCGGACATCGGGGCGATGGTCGGCAGGCCGGCAGCGGGCACCGGCAGCGACGGGCCGGATCGTCTGGCCACCGCGCTCAAGGAAGCCCGTAGCGTCACCGTGCTTGTCAGCGTCGACCTCCTGAGATCACCCGAAGCGCGCGCGACGCTGCTGCAGCTCTACAACCTGCTGCAGGTTCTCCGCCTGCTAGGCAAAGGCCCGGCGATGCAATTTCTCTTCGACCGTGCCAACCAGCTGGGCGCCTGGGACATGGGGGCCTTGCCGGCGGCTCTGCCGGGGCTGCGGGCAGTCGCCGATGACGCGGCGCGCGCAGCTCTTGCACGAAACTGGGGCGCCCAAATCCCGTCTGAACCCGGCGCGAATCTCGATGCCATGCTGGAGCTCTGCGTCGGTGGCCGGATGGGCGCGCTCTACATCGTCGGAACCGACCCCCTGATCGCCTATCCCGACCGGAACTTTGTGACGTCGGCGCTTGGCGCAGTTGATCTCCTGATCGTGCAGGACGCGTTCCTCACGGATACGGCGGGCATGGCCGAGGTCGTCTTGCCCGCGGCGGGATACGGCGAGGAATCCGGAACGTTCACCAACAACGAGGGCCGGATCCAGAATGTTCGCAAATTCCGTGAGCCCGTCTTCGACGCGCGGGGCAATCTGGCGATTATCGACTTCGTCGCCGCGCTACGCAGCCAGGCGTTGCCGCCATCGACGCGAGGCGAAATTTTCGACGAGATTGCCCGGCTGATTCCGGCCTATCAGGGGTTGACGCAGGACGGACTTGGCGGCGACGGCGCATTCACCAAGGCGGTGCCAACACTATCGGCTGGCGTGTTCCTTGCGCCGCCGTCCGCTCCAACAGCAGCCGACCGGCTCATGCTGATCACCGGCGACTGCCTGTTCCACAACGGATATCTTTCCGAACGGTCGGACACGCTGAACACAGTCGCGAACGATCCCTATGTCGCGATGAGCGCGCAGGATACTGCGGAGCTTGGCCTTTCGGATGGCGATCAGGTAATCGTGCGTTCCGGCCAGGGCGAACTGTCGGCGCAGCTCAAGGTCGACAGGCGGTTTCCCAAGGGCCTCGTCTTCGTTCCGGAAAACTATAGAGCCTTGCGTCTCAACAGCCTGCTGCGGCGGGGCGAATATCCATGCGTGGTGGAAGTCCAGAAGGCGCATGCCACTCCTGAGGTCGCCCCCCCAGGCCGGATCTGGCGCGGGGTTTGAGGATTTGGGATCGGGGGCACCGCAAGACTCCGTGGCAAGCTGCCCGCCCCAGCGTCATTACATCGAGTGGGCGGCGTCAGTGATACCTGGTCCCGCATATGTAATCCTGCAGCTCCTGCTCTGTACGCTGCGCTTCGTCGAGCCTGTGCTTAACCACATCTCCGATGCTGACCACGCCGACAACGTTGCCTCCATCCGTGACCAACACATGGCGCGTACGCCGCTGGGTCATGATCCCCATCGCGACGGGTAGCAGATCTTGTGTCGAACACGTCGCGACATTGCGGTTCATGATGTCCGCGACCCGCATCGCCGCTGCCGCGGCCCCGTATTCCGCCACCGCATTGCAGCAATCCCGCTCCGACACTGTACCGAGGTATTTGCTGTTTGATCGGCTCACGACGACGAAGCCGATATTGTTGTCTCGAAACAACCTCAGTACCTCCACCATCGTCTGATCGGGGGCGACTGCGATGACACCGACACCCTTGTTCTTCATGATTTCACCGACAAACATCTGAGCCTCCTGTTCGAGCGCTTCGGTTTGATGGCTGGCGCTTTCATGTTCGCCGGATATTCCGCCACCAGTTGTAGCCGTGCGTCTCTTTCGTCTCGACGAGTACGTCCTTCTTCGTATTCAGGCGCGCGGCGACCACGCCACCGCCGGTTGCCGCCTTACCCGGCTTGGCGAGCAGATCGTCGCGCCCGATCACCAGGTCAGCAGAGGAAAAACTGGAAAATTCGTATTGTTGCCCAAGCGCGATTGCATCCGCCGGGCAGGCGTCCTCGCACAACCCGCAGAACAGGCAGCGGGCTGTGTCGATTTCAAATTTCGCCGGGTGCCGGCTGCCCTTCTCGTCCTCGTACGGGACGACTTCGATACAGTCGCAGGGACAGATCCGCGCGCAGAGTTCGCAGGCTACGCACTTGATCTCGCCCTCTTCATCACGCTTCAGAAAATGATGTCCGCGGTAACGCGAGTAGGGTAGCCATTTTTCGTTGTCCGGATATTGCATGGTCACGGATTTGGAGAACAGATATCCGAAGGTCAGAGCCAAGGCATTCGCCAGATCGGCGAAGAACGCCCAGCCAACCCATGTTCCAACTCTGTCCTGCGCGCGCGACATCGCCGCCTCGCTACGGGGTCGTTACGACCCCTAAAAGTACACCGGTTATAATTATGTTCGCCATCGACAGAGGAAGCAAGACCTTCCATCCGATCGCCATCAACTGATCGTAGCGGTAGCGGGGGAAAGTGAAGCGGAACCAAATAAACACATAGACGAAGAACGCGACCTTGAGAGCAAACCACAGGAGCGGTGGCAAGGGAATCAGAACACCGTTCCAACCGCCGAAGAACAGGATCACCACCAAGACCGACACAAGCAATACGATGACATATTCGCTGACCATAAAGAAGGCAAAGCGGATACCGCTGTATTCGGTATGGAACCCGGCCCCTAGATCCCCTTCCGCTTCCGCCAGGTCGAAGGGAATGCGCTGCGCTTCGGCCAATCCGGCGACGAAGAACACCAAGAACCCGACCGGTTGGTAGACGATGTTCCAGACATCGGCCTGCGCCCGCACGATTTCGAGAAGGCTCATGGACTGCGCCAGCATGACCACGCCGATGACCGCGAACCCCATCGGGATTTCGTAGCTGATCATCTGGGCGCAGGTTCTGAGGCTGCCCAGGACAGCGTATTTGCTGTTGGAGGCCCAGCCGCCAAAGATGACGCCATAGACCTCGATCCCGATCACCGAGAAAACGAAAAGGAGCGCCACATTCAGGTTGGAGACGTAGAGCGTGATCCCGTGGCCGAGGACCGAGACAGTTTCGCCGAAGGGGATCGCGACGAACACCACAAAGGGCGGAGCGAGCGCCAGGATTGGTGCCAGTTTGAACAGGAACCGGTCGGCCTCGGCCGGGATGTGATCCTCTTTCGTCAGGAGCTTGATTCCGTCCGCCACCGGCTGCAACAGCCCGTGCCATCCCACGCGCATCGGCCCCATCCGCTGCTGGATGTGCCCGGCGACCTTGCGTTCCAGCCAGGTGAGCGGCAATGGTAGCAACAGCAGGATCGCAATCAGGAACGCGACCTTCAAGACGATTAGGCCAAGGGCGACGATAAGTTCCATGATCCGGACTACTTATTCATCGGGTTGAAGCGCGCGACCGCGCTTTGGCTCCGGCTCGACAATGAGCACTGCGCACACTTGTCAGACTACATGGTACAACGGCGACGCACCTCACACAATGCCGTCGCCGTTATGCCGTTTGCCGTCGCTGGCTATGATGCCTTCGGGCTCAGGACGTTTTAAGAAGAGTAGTTCGCTGTGCGAGATGAAGGCTTCCCATTTCCGCCTGTTGCACCGCGCGGTCCTGGGTATCAGAAACCGCCGAGGCTCTCATCGCTGCCGAATGAAAGTTCCCTAGCAGGTCAGCCGGCGTCCTGGGAGCCGGGCGCCCAGCATAAACGCCAAAGCTCCTCGAGGGTATGTCGAGGCGCTTTCTGTCAAGCGACTTGCAAGTTGAATTGGTTGCGGGCGAAGGATCTGGGTTTTCAGTCTCGCGGCGTCGGCTTCGCCTGCTTGCAGACCGCTGACTAGGCGTTAACTCCTCGACCCGCTGCCAGAAACGCAAAACCCCGCCATGAGGCGGGCTTTTTGCGTGTTGTGTTTATGGAAGGTTTGGTTGCGGGGGCAGGATTTGAACCTGCGGCCTTCAGGTTATGAGCCTGACGAGCTACCGGGCTGCTCCACCCCGCGTTATTTTATTCCGGACTGTCTGAGCCCGGGAGCGATGTCAGGCGTAGCCTGACGAGGTGAGGCCGTTAAGAGATCGATCCGGTGGATCGATCTTAGGCCGAACGGGCTGCTCCACCCCGCGGACTGATTATAACACGAAAGGCCGCGTTGAGCGGCCCTTTGTTTCGGCTTTGGGCCGTTGGCTTGTGATTGAGAAGATTTTATCAACTGAGTTGCGATTTGCAGACCTGGCAGCGACCTACTCTCCCGCGTCTTAAGACGAAGTACCATGGGCGCAGGGGCGTTTCACGGCCGTGTTCGGAAAGGGAACGGGTGCAGCCACCCCGCCATAACCACCAGGTCGGCAAAGCGCAACTTGTTGTTTGAGAAGCTGGCAGGCGTAAGCCTGTTTTGTTTTGAACACGTCTTTGATCTTTCCGGCTGCGGGAGCTTGTGGCACCCATACAGGCCAGAGGCCGTCGCGCTTTGTGGCGCGGGCCGTCCGCAGCGCCCTTGGCGCGTCAGGACAAGGTCAGGCATCATCAGCCTTTGGCTGATGAGCATGAACAATGAGAACGATCAAGCCGATCGAGCTATTAGTACCGGTAAGCTTCATGCGTTGCCGCACTTCC
>NZ_NWSZ01000001.1:0-109266 GCF_002531885.1 Rhizobium sp. L9
GATGGAGGCCTCGATACCAAGGAGAACGTCGTCGCTGCCTGTCGGTATTGCAACAACAACCGACACAAGGGGAAGCGGCCGAAAGACGAGGTGTCCTATATGGAGCTTGTTCGATCGCGGATGGAGCGAGGTCGATGGCTATCCGTCACGTTGACGGATCCCAGAACGGGTACCGCGAGAGGCTTCATGTCATTCAAGCTTCCACTACGGGAAAATCCTGGCTCACAAGGATTCCGGTAGTTCCCTTGAAACGGGAGGTGCTGGCTCGCGAACTGAACGGTCCGCTGTTTTTTGCTGCCACCGCCCTCACTGAACCACATCAATGCAACCGCTTGGAGAAACAAATCGCGCTTGAAGAAGATTCCGTAAGTCATTGAAAAATGATTCGTTTCGAGTCGGAACGAATCAGCTTCGCACGTCTTTGAGTCGCGACCCCATTGATTCGGAGTAGGCGTCATGGCGACAGGACATCGTGCCCAGTGGAAGGGCTTCCTAAAGTTCGGCGAAGTGAGTTGCGGTGTCGCTCTGTACACGGCCGCCAGCACAACCGAGCGCATCACGTTCAATACCATCAACGCCAAGACAGGCAACCGGGTCAATCGCGTCTTCATCGACAGCGAGACCGAAGAGCGCGTGGAGCGCGATGCCCAGACGAAAGGCTTCGAGATCGACGACGAGCAATATATCATCGTTGATCCCGAGGAGGTGGCCGCGACGATCCCGGAAAGCAACAAGACGCTTGAAGTGCAGGCGTTCATCCCCTGCAGCGAGATCGATGACATCTATTTTGACAAGCCGTATTACCTCACGCCGGACAAGATGAACGCAGAGGCCTTTGTCGCCCTTCGCGAGGCCATGAAGAAGTCGAACGTCGCGGCAATCGCTCGTGCTGTGCTCTTCCGGCGAGTCCGGACGGTGCTCATTCGCCCGCACGGGAAGGGCTTGATCGCCACCACGCTTAATTACGACTACGAAGTCCGCTCGTCTAAAACGGCTTTCGAGGAGATACCGAAGCTGAAGATAGAAGGCGAGATGCTCGACCTCGCGAAGCACATTATTTCGACCAAGAGAGGCGAGTTTGACCCGGCGACATTTGACGACCGCTACGAAGCCGCATTGGCCGAGCTCGTTAAGGCGAAGTTGGAAGGCAAAGTTCTTCCCAAGCCGAAGAAGGTGGAGGTCTCGAAGCCAAACGATCTTCTGGCCGCGCTTCGCGAAAGTGCCGGGCTTCTAAAGGCTGGCGCGGCCGCCGACAACAAGCCGAAACGCACTGCTGCCAACGCCAACAAAGGCACCGGTCGGGATCGCGCCACGCGCGGAGTGGCCTCGAAAGCTTCCTCTTCCGGAGCTACTGCGCGTCGCAAGGCAAGCTAACAGGAGATAGACCATGGCTCCACGCTACTATTGGAAAGGGTATCTCAAGCTGTCGCTTGTCACCTGCCCCGTCGCGATGACCCCGGCCACGTCCGAATCTGAGAAAGTGCGCTTCCATACGCTGAATAAGGCGACTGGGAACCGCGTGGTTTCGCAGTACGTCGATTCAGTGACCGGGAAGCCTGTCAAGGACGAGAACGAGGCCAAGGGCTACGCCCGCGGCGAGAATGACTATGTCATCCTGACCGAAGACGATCTCGAGCGGGTGGCGCTGGACACTGTGAAGACGATCGACATCGAAAAGTTCGTGCCCGCCGACTCCATCGAGTGGACCTATCTCGAGAAGCCTCATTACCTGATGCCTGACGACCCGGTTGGCAACGAGGCGTTCGCCGTCATCCGCGATGCCATGAAGGCGGACAAGGTATTCGGCGTCTCAAAGTTGGTGATGGGCCGCCGCGAACGCGCCGTCATCCTGGAGCCGCGTGACGAAGGCATCGTCCTATGGAGCCTACGGTTCGGTGACGAGGTGCGGCCAGAGGATTCGTATTTCGAGGATATTGACGAAGAGGCGGATCCCGACCTCGTACCGCTTGTCCAGAAGCTCATCAAGCAGAGGTCGGCGCACTGGTCGCCGGAGATGGCTAGCGATCCGATCCAGACCAGCCTGCTCAAGCTCATCGAGGAGAAAAGGAAGGCGCTGAAACCGAAGAAGACCGCCAAGGGCAAGTCGTCTGAGATTGCAGCGAAGTCCAACGTCGTCAACATCATGGATGCTCTCCGGAAGAGCGTCGAAGCTGATCTCAAAGGTCGGAAGGCAGGGTAATGTCATGCATCTGACGAACACCAAAGTTGCCCACGAGAACGGCGGCTGGGGCGTTGACTTCCCTGGGGACGACGGCGATGTCGTTACCGTTCATGTCGCCGATGCTGCCTGTATCGATGAGGAGGAGGTCGTCTAGCGTGCCCGCGCGGTGATGGTCCAGTTAACGGCATTCGGCACGCGAAGTGGTGACCGAACCTCAATCAGTACGATGCCGTCAGCAACGGAAACTTCGATGACAAAGAGCCATTGCTGGGTACGCAGCACTAGCTGCAGAAGTCCCGTTTGCAGGCGGCGCACCATGAGGCATGTTCATTTATTAGAATTCTGATATCTTCCGCGCTCGAAGGAGAGTGAGCGTTATGTTTACCGCGAGTTTGATTCCGGAAGCCTATTACTGGGCGCGTTCAGCAAAGCACTTCGACGGGAAGCTCGCAGTCGTGCAAGTCTCGACTGTCTTCGGAGAAGATCCCAACTACTGGACCCTTGCACTGCCGGGCACCGACCAGCACGCAATGCCATGCGATTTCGAGATCATCGGACCAGTGGTACTCCCGGACGAGAACCCCTTGCGGCAAGCCGCCGAGTAGTATTTTCGACGCAACCGAAATGGTCCTA
The DNA here is from genome assembly GCF_002531885.1 of Rhizobium sp. L9. Lineage (NCBI taxonomy): Bacteria > Pseudomonadati > Pseudomonadota > Alphaproteobacteria > Hyphomicrobiales > Rhizobiaceae > Rhizobium > Rhizobium sp. L9. The sequence goes on from NZ_NWSZ01000001.1 coordinate 2,816, forward strand.
GTAGCAAGCCCGCGTGGTCGGATATTCAGCCCGCTGGAAGATGATTCTTCCTCCTACATTAGCGAACGCTTGCAAAGCCCGGCAAATCAGCTCACCTTCGCGCCCCATGACCGAGATCGCGCGACCGTCAGTGTCAGAGGATCATCCTGATCGGCAAATTCGATGCCAGGATGCTATGCAACTCGCGTTCGAGCGCCTCGTGGAAAGGGCAGCCGCTGCAGGCTGGTCTGAGCGCGAAGCTGTCATTGCTATTATCGATTTGGCAGACAACCACATGCTTTCGATAGCCGCCAACAACAAGACGAACGCGCTTCTCGATCTATTGAAGCGGATGACGTGAACCGCCAGTGCCAGGCTCCCCAATGGCGGAACATTTAGCTCGCGGCTCGATTACTCGTCCTCAAACATAGGAGGAAACAACCATGGACCACACCAGCCACATCCGCTTTGCGAGCTCCGTACGGCCCGACGCTTTCGATGTTTCTCACGGACCGAAACATAAAGATGGCGCTGCGCTACGCGGTGTCGTCCGCTTTAGTTCCCATGTCTTCTAGATCCCCGCCATCTGCCGAATTTTGCGCTTAAGAGAACCAGGTTCTTTTCCAATCAGCGTTCGCCCCGTTAAATATCCAGAAACCTCATCAGATAACAAAGCAAATGAAGCGTAAAACAAAATAACGACAGGCGAAAATATAAAAAGGAAACACAACATCGCGAGCCCTGGCCCGATCGATAACTCAGACGACAAAGTGGTCGCCAAGACAACAAGGGGAATCCAGGCAAGGACGGAAATTAAAAGCCCAGTTATTATAGCATAAAGGCCATATTTCTCTTCGTTTATCACTAAAATTCTTAGAAAACTAAAAACGTATCTTCGCATCTTCAGTCCCTTAGCGACTCTGGTAAGGCATTAGCGTCTTCAGTGGCGCGTCATGAACATACCACCTTACCCTGGTGGTAGAAACTATTTTGCGGTTAACGTCGACGTCGCCAAGTTATGAAATTGCGCAGACATCAATGCTCCGTATAAGTGAAATCATTGGACCCTACCCGTCATTTCATTCGCAGGTTTCCATGCGTATTATTGCTGCAGCCGCTTTTTGTTTATTTCTGACCAAAGTCGCAACCGTTTACGGCGCCGAAGATAGTCGCTCTTCTCATCAGGCGTTCAATGGGGAGGATAAATCCTGCTATGCCGTAAACCGTGCATACGAAAACATGCATAATACCGGGCGCTACAGCTATACCTTATCGGAATTGCAAGAAGATGGTCATCTCAGGCCTTACGTGGAACTGCGGGTGATAGACAATGTCGTCTATACCAAGTGGGAAAATGGCGTCTGGGATGAAAATAAGCGGCTGCCAATTCGCACCCCGCTCGATGCACATTCGGGGCTGCCAGTCTTCACGTCTTGTAAGGTGCTCGGCGACTCGCAAACCGAAGAAGGTCTTGCTTTTCACTACTCTGCACACTGGCACCGATACAAATGGAGTGCGGCGATAGAAATCTGGATATCGAAGACCTCAGGGAAATTCATCAAGACAATCATGCGCTACGATCAGGGTGCAGGAGAGCTGCCATTTCCAGTGGCTGTCCAAATTATGGATTATGACAGAGCCCACGCAAACAAGCCGACGCTCCCACCGGCCTGTTGGACCCTTGAATTGGAGACCCCGCCTGCCATCTGCATTGATCTCACCTCTCCGAGTCCAATCACGGTCCATTGACCCGCTTGGGACGAGCTGCTGGATATTGCCGCCGTCGCGCCTGCACCTTGTCGAAGACACCATCAAACGGATAGAGGAAGTTTTCACGCGCTATTTGAAGATCATGCAGCACCGCACCGCGCTCCTGTTGCGCAACTCCGGCTCGATTGCCTCCGACGAGGACATAGAAGAAGCTCTTCGGGATCTATATGATTGAGTGCGGCAAGACCCCACGATACCTTCGGATTCATCGTCCGGGGGCGGATGGAGCAGAACACCTATCTGCCGGTGCACGAGTTGGACGAAGATGGAGAGGTCGACGGGAATGGTTGACGGGCGTTGTGCTTGACAGACTCCGCCAACTCTCACTACCAAAGTACCCTGCCCCTTTGATTGAGTTTTTCAAGCATAGTTCGGGGCAAAGGCTCGACGTAAATGTTTAAAAACTTCGCCGGGGTGGATCTTTTCTTTCGCCTTCATAATCAGGCTTTCATCAAACGATACGAGAGCCATATCAGCGGTCCACCGCTCGATACGGTTATTTTGTCTATCTCCGTCTTGTTTCTTTGGGTGATCAGAGCAGGATTACTGGATCATGTCAGCCCGTACCTAAGGTGCATTTTGGTTATTCTGCCCAAATACTACTATGAACTGCCATGGCTGGCGGAAAACCATCCGGAGCAGGTCGCCCTTTACACATGTCTTTCGTTTTCTCTGATTACATTGACATTTACGAAAACACTATTGTTTTCGCTTTATATCATCTCATCGAAACTAGGCCAAGAAATTATAGTTGCCGATCCAAAGAGCTTCGTGAAAAAATCCTTGGTATACCTGCTCACATTCGTTTCTTTTATCTTTGTTATTCCTATTCCGATCTATGGTACAGGCGCTTCGACGACAGTTGTCGGAAATGCGTATTTTCTCACCTTTTTCAATATAGTTTTTCTATGGATGCTGAGCGGTGGGATCTCGGCGAACGTGTTGCTGGCCAAGAGAATCAAAAGGCCGAATAGGAGGGGATCGGAAGCTACTAGGCCGTGAACCTATACGTGCTTGATGACAGCGTTGGGTGGCAACCGCCATGCAATTCAGCTAGTCGTGGTCCATGCTTAAGTTTATAGAACTACAGCTCGGCCAAGGTTGGGTTGCCGAGCCAAACGCGCCCGAGCCGCAGGTTTCACCCGAGGCCTATCTTCGCGATATCCTCACGCGCATCGCCGACCATCCGATCAACAGGATCGAGGAATTGCTGCCCTGGAATTGCTCATTGCCAGCCGCGTGACTGCCACGCAAACAGTCTGCGGAGTTTAATCTGGAAAAAGCTCGTTACAACGGCGGGCGAAATTGACCACGACGTCGGCGTCCTTGTCGGCTATGGCTGCCAAGGAATCGACATGCTTTTGCATGTATGCCTCTGCGTCGGCCTTCGTTCGGTTCAACTTCTCAAAATCCGCTTCCGCTTTCAAAGCGAGTTTGTCGAACTTGGCCTTGTAAACTACGGATTTGCTGATCTCACCGGCGTCCTCATAGACTTTAGCCACGATCGCAAACATCGCTCCGCATTGAAACGGATACTCATTGCGTTTGGTATTCTCCCCAGCTTGGCCTTGGCCAAAACTCGGGTATGCGGCAACGATAAATAAAAGCGATAATAAAATAGACCGACGCAAAGCCGCTCCTTTCCCAGGACAACATTGTCATCGTAGCACTTTAACCAAAAGCAAGTCGACGTCTTCGACGAGGCATAAGCCCATTCCGGAGCCTGCTTCGCCTGTTCAGCCGCGGAACTCGATCTCCGCGATCAAGGTCGCCTTGATCCAGACGACATCGCGAGTCCCGGAGTAGAAGACAGGAGGCTGCCTTCGCTTCCATATCAGCATGTCCATCGTCGATCGGAGCTGGGCCATCTGCCACATGTTGAGGGCCTGTCCCGACCTGCCCGACATAGACCACACCCGATCGCCGCGATACGCACCAAGCGGGAGCGGTCGGAAGGCTCCCATCGATCGCTCGTAGCCGATGATGAAGGAGATTCCGATTGGATGCACTTGACCTTGATCCAGTCGCCTAGGGAAAGCGATTAGGGCGAGGTGCGGGAACCGCTCAAACTTCAGCCCGTCGGTCGGCCCAGTAGTGAAGAAGGCTCAGGCCGAAGCACGAATGAAGCCGACGCGCAGGATCGGTCTTAGCCAAGAGCGAGAGTGCACAAAAAGAAAGCCGTAGGCTGCTCATTCTCGAACCGTTCTACGCTAATTTGGATGGCGTCAGAAGCGAGCACCGCTCGAAACTAGAACATCGACGATTGCGGTCTCATTCCAGCTTTTAGCCATTGCAAGAGGTGTCTGATTGTCTGGCCCTAATGCCTCCTTGTTCGCGCCTAGCTTGATCAGCAACGAGACCAAATCAGGACGGCTGGCAAAAACCGCAACATGCATAGGCGTCGATCCGAACTCATTCTTTGCGTTCAGATCTGCTCCGCTCTCAGCAATGGCTATAACCGCCTCTGGATTCTTCGCGCTGATCGCAACGTGAAGCGGCGTATAGCCATCGTAGCAACGAACGTACGGTCCGGGTGGATTTTGCAGCAGCCTTTTGACGTCCGCGGCGATCGCGCTTTGCATCTTGTTCACGTCGCACAAGCCCTCCATACTTTGAGCACTTGCGGCGCTGGAGAACGCGGTTATGACCCCTGCTGCGATCATAGATCTAAGCACAGTCACCACCCCCGAGCACCTTGAAACATTACTGGTAATGGCCCTGCCAGAAACAGGAACAACAGTAGCGCGGCCACAACTAAAATGATCGGCCGCAGCTCCCATAGCGTCTTCAACTTCTTCAGCATTTACTCCCCTCGAGCATTGAAACCAATGCACCACCCACTTCTTCACAACCTGAACGGGCACCGCAACCCTGTTCAAATGGAATGTTCCAGAGTACATTGCGCCGAGGTTGCCAACAAAGCCACGGAGAGCTTTGCCTGACCTCTTTGTAGCAGATGCCTGGACTTAGAAGGCCAGACATCGGACGCCGACACACCCCCGCGCTGCACCCTCCCAATTGCGATAAGCACTTTACTCAGCGCTTATGTTGCGAGGTATAGACTGCTTTAGATTACCCCAATATTAACGATATCCTGACTTTCGTAATCTGCGGATGAGCACCATTTAATCTTCCAGCTCGTAAACGGTCGCGTCGTCCTGCAGCGCCCGCAGCCCTTTGTAGCTGGAATCCCGCAGCTTGTTGTCGCCAGTCCAGCCGCGGATCTCAATCTCAGGAATGAGGGTCGGCTGAATCCAGACGACATCACGCTTTCCGGAGTAGAGGACAGGGGGAGCTTTCCGCTTCCACAGCAGCTTGTCCATCTTAGATCGGAGCTGGGCCATCTGTTGCATCTTGAAGCCCGTCCCGACGTGACCGACATAGACAACCTCGTCGCCGCGATAGGCGCCGAGCATAAGAGATCGAAAGCCGCCTGTCGTTGATGATCGCTCGTAGCCGACAATGAAGAAGCTCTCGGACTGGATGCACTTGACTTTGACCCAGTCGCCCAGGCGGCCGGATCGATAGAAGCTGTCGAGCCGCTTGGCCACGATGCCCTCAAGTCCGTGATCGCAGGATGCCCGAAAGATCTCGGCGCCGGTCGCGTCGAAGGATTCCGAGAACCTGATCGCGGATTCCGGTCGGCCGGAGATCAGCTCCTCGAGGAGATGACGGCGCACGCGAAGCTCGGTCTTCGTGAGGTCGTGGCCGTCCAGATAGAGCAAGTCGAAGGGCATGAACTGCGCGCCGGAAACCTTCTTCCCGGCTCGGCCGCCGAGCGAGGCCTGCAGGAGATTGAAATCGCTCCTCCCGTGCTCGTCATACATGACCGCCTCGCCGTCGATGATCGCAGATGCAACGCCCAGCGCCCTCCCCCCTTTTTCTATTTCCGGAAAGCGGGAGGTCCAGTCGTGGCCGTTCTTCGTCAGGATCCTGATGCCCGACGGTTCGATGTAGATCGCCAATCGATAACCGTCCCATTTGATTTCATAGGCCCACCGCGGCCCCTCAGGCGGCTTCGGCTTCAGGAGAGCAAGACAAGGTACGATCCGGCGAGGCATGGGATCGAGCAGAAGGTTCGGCTGCGCCGGATCCCGGCGGCGCCGGGGCTTCGACCGAGCGAGACCATCGGTGTCCTGAAGAAGCGGTTTTGACGGCGGCTTGGACATGGGACAATTCAGCCCGAAAAACGTTAAGAAGCTGAGATGAGCAGATTCACAGAGACCGAAACCGCGCTACTTGATCGCCTCCGCGCCCTGAAGGCAGCGCCCGACATGTCGATCTTCCTTGTTCGACATCGGCGTGCCGATGAATGCTGCAGGCTACTCCCGGGAGGAGATAATGGCCGTCCTGGATGCGCTCGAACAGGACAAAATCGTAAAGCGGAGTGCTGCTCGCACCTGGGTGAGAAGGCTGATTAGTCGCTATTGTTTGCCAGCAATAAGATTATGGGGTCCATACTGTACCGCGCTCGGGTAAACCCTCGCCAGTCCGCCATCATATCTAGGGAGGGCGCATCGGAAGCGATTTTGTTGAGATTTTCTTGGGTGCAGTCGATGGGATATAGCCCTTCCGAAAGGTTTCGCCATGTGTATTCGCAATCAAGCTCGATTTCTCTAAGTGCTGTCACATATTCTAAAATTGAAGACGCCAACATGTTGCCTGGCTCCAAATTGCCGTGCTGTGCGAAGTAGAACTGCTTTCCAATATTATCGAGCTTGTTTTTGATCGTTGCGTTCGGCGTGAGCATCGTCGCGACCATCGCGACCTGCAGGCAGTGGTATCCGCCAAATTGGTGGTGCAACGCGATCCATTCACGGTCACTCGAAAGCGGTGGAACGCTTTGCAAGAATGCCAAAACGGGCACCACATGTATGGCTCGACGCTCCTCCTCCTTGGTCGGAAATTGGTGTAGCGAGGCGACGTCGTCGCGGAAAAAGAGATCGCCTGTGTGCGAAAAGAGGTTCGACGGCAGGCTACGCACCGGAACTTTGCCTTTATCGCGAAAGCGCGACAACACCTCTTCCGTAATGATCATGGTATTAACCTCACACCATCATACATCAACCAATACGGTGAGAAAAACCTCTGGCACGCGTAGCCAAATGCCGCAAGTGAACCTTAGCTTCGTCGGGAGCTGTTTGTGGCCGTTGACGATCTCGGCAAGCGTGCTGGTCAGCGAAGCGAGCGGATCGACGGCATCTGTTGGACTCAAACTGATCGAGCGATTACGAATTGATCGAAGTATACCACCTTGCTTCGCTACCAAATCCCATTAACCCTTGCACCACGGCCGAGGCGTCGGCGGGCAACTCGTTCTGCCGCACACGAATGGCACTGCGAGGCCCTCGCTGATCAGAATGCTGCCAACGTCCTTCCCGTCAACCAGCAGTGTGCCGCAATAGCGCCCATGGTTGCACTTCTTCGTACCCTCGGTGCCCGGCGCACACGCGCACGCCACCTTCGTCAGTCGGACAGTGCCATGGGCAACAAGTTCCCGAAGTCGGGCCGACGCCCGCTCTCCCTGTTGGCGTTCGTACTCGCATTCGGGTGAGAACTTCTCCGGCGTGTTGAACCCGACCAGGCGTGTGCCAGCCGCCTCGCCTACCACGTGGACGGTATCTCCATCGGTCACCGTGAATTCCTGCTGCTGCGATACCCGCATTGTGGTCGGAGACGACTGAAATTGTTCTCGCCCAAGGTCGAACACCTGCAGACCGACGGTCACGGCCGCCACCACCACGAAGCCAATGGCCAAGTTTCGGAGATGCCACTTCAACCGCCTGCCTGTCCGGCCGAAATGAAGCCAAAATGATTTCCTTGCCCGATGGGCAGTTGGACGCCTGGTGGCAGTTTGTGGCGGCATCGCAATTACATTGCTTGGTCGCCCGAGAATTTCGAAGACCTTCTTCCATTGTTTGTCCGACAGACGAGCCTGCCCTTGCGACCGCTCAAGCCGGGAATGGATGTCCGTCAGGAAATTGCGCTGCCAGGCCGTCAACCTCTGGCGCTGCAAGGCTTGCTGAATGTCACTTCGGAGATTTCCGGCCGGGTCCATCGCGCTCACTGCCGTATCTAAAAGACTACAGCCTAAACCGGAGGCAGCAAAAAATCGTAAATGCGACAGACGCGGACCTCAATCCGTCTTCCCGCATTTTCGACTGGACCAGTTGCATTGTCACGTGGCATAAAATTGCTACAATCAGAACGCGAAGAAGCAAACAGATATGGGAGCCATCAAAATGGACCAGCATATTGGCGATCTGATCGTAACCGAAATGACGATAACCGGCAGTGATGTGACGGGCGTTACCCACGTCAAACCAGGCGGCCAACTTATTGCCTCGGGTGGCCTTTCAGGTGGACTGAAGATCGAAGCAGGCGCTAACGCAGTTGTTTCTGGCGAGGTGGGCCGCAACGTTCATAACGATGGAAACCTCGTGTTGAGCGGGAAAGTTCTGGGGAGAATCTTGGGGTCGGGCACGGTTGTCAAGAGTGCAGGCGCGACCGTGTCCGGCGACGACCGCCCTCTTGACGCTGAATAGCGTGGCTTTGCCTAAAGAATAGGTGGTTCTGCGGCAGCCGCAAGGTCTACAAGTGGCGCGAGGCCGAAGCTGCCGGAGCCTCTCACGGATCAGGAGCGCGTCCGCGTTCGGCCGATACCGTTGAAAAACTCGATGGAGTAGCCGCTCGTCTGGTGGTTTCGGCCTTTTGCGCAGGGGGTTATCAGTAGATGCCCTGCGCTCGTGCGCAGGGTATTGGTTTGTGCCGCCTTTATGCGGCGATGACGCCGCACGGCGGCCTTGGTGGCCTGAGTTTCGCCAATCTTCTGAGGTTCTGGGCGGTTGCTGCAAGCAAGAATTCGTCCCGCGCACCACATGGACCTCGCAGCCTCAAACGCGCCATGCGGAGAATTCGCTTGAGGTGAGCGAAGAGCATCTCGACCTTCTTGCGACGATGCCGGGACTGCTCATATTGGGGTGTGGCAGCAATCGCTCGGGCTACATCGCGGGCATCTTCGTTGAGATCACGCGGTATTTTGCGCATGGGCATGTTCGGACAGCATCTCTGCTTGAGTTTCGCAGGCGTCGCAGTCTTTCTTTTTTGCCCTATAGAGCCGCGTACCTTCGGCAGTGATCCCCGATCTTGGCTTCTCGTAGGTTCGATGGAATTGCTTCAATTCCTTTCCCGCCGGGCAGATGTAAAGCCCGTTGTTGTCGTCCCAGGCGAAGTCCGCTCGTGAGAACGTGCCGTCCGTCCGGTTCGATTTGTCGAAGACAGGAATGTGCGGCGCGATCTTCTTTTCCTTGACCAACCAGGCCAGATTATCGGCAGAACCATACGCACTGTCGGCGGCAAGATAGTCTGGCCTCAAGCCGAAGCGGTTCTCGGTCCTGTCGAGCATCGTACGGGATGCTCCGACCTCGGCCTGGCGAATAGCCCGTGTCGCCTCCACATCAAGAATGACGCCATGGTCGGTATCAATCAGATAGTTGGTTGCGTAGGCGAAGAAGGCATGGCCTTTGTGGGCACCGGTCCATTGAGCTGCAGGGTCGGATGGTGAGATGAACTTCGGCGTGACCGATGAGGCAGCACCGAAAGCCGCGTCATCCAGAACCGCCAGATATTCCTTTACAGAGCGGCCAGCGTCTTCTTTGGCTTCCCATTCAGAGCCAGGCACCGAGCGCTGCTTGTTGGCGTCCGCTGCGATCAGGCTGGCGTCGACCGCAAATCCTTCCGCGCCGACCAGTCCCTGCGCAAGGCAGCGCTCCACCACTGTCTCGAACATATGCCGCAGGATGTCGCTCTGCCGGAACCGGCCATGGCGGTTCTTCGAGAAGCTGGAATGGTCCGGCACCTTCGCGTCCAGTCCGAGGCGGCAGAACCAGCGATAGGCAAGATTGAGGTGAACCTCTTCGCAAAGCCGCCGTTCCGAGCGGATACCCATGGAGTAGCCGATGATCAGCATCCGCATCATCAGCTCCGGATCAATCGAGGGACGACCGGTACCGCTGTAGAAAGGTCTCAACTGCGCTCGCACGCTGTCGAGTTCGAGATGACGGTCGATCCCGCGCAGCAGGTGGTTGGCGGGAACGTGATCATCAAGGCAGAAGTCGTAGAAGAGCTGCGCCGGAGCCGCCTGACATCCCATCATTCGCCTAATCCCCTGCAAATCACTCAGAGGATTGAATCACGCGTCTCAAGCACCGGCAATGCGTAGTTTTTCAACGGTATCGGCCCATTGCGGTCGTTGATTATTGCCTGGTTCACGGATAGCCTTAGCGCCCCGATGGTCTAAGTTACACAAAGTGGGTCACGCGTTGCTGAGGAGGTTTTTGGTACTCGTAATCGCTGCCCTTCTTGCTCCTGTTTTCGCAGGTGCGGTAAAGTCTTATGGCTGCATTTCAAGTATCACCGGCGATCAGGTTCCTTTGGCAGCCAGGAACGCGTATCTGGAGAAACTGACGGTGACAAAGCGTGCAGGGGCGCGTGATTTGAACTTCGTGAAATGCGGAGTTCCCGATGAAGTTCCCGCTTACTTCTATGGAATCGCTGCAGGGACTGAGTGGAAAGTTTTCTGCGCGTACATTAAAAATGGAAGCGTGCTGACTTCTGAAGAGTTCAGTATCAACAGATGCAAAGCAACACGGAACTGGGAACTCGTCGACGAAGGGTTTCCGAAGCCAGCCCATGGCTCAGGCTATGACAGCCTTTTGTGATGTGTTCGCCGCACTGGGATGACGCTTCTGAGCGCTAATCCATCACATCGCAACCGCGTCTGCATCTGCCTTCGCAAGAAGGCTATAAGAGTGAATTATCTGCGCTCCCAAAAAACAAGAACATTATTTCACGAGGCATTCATGAAAGGTTCGACTAAGCCAAAAAAATTGCGGGTTTTCTTCGCGATTTTTGTTTGCTCCTGGTTTTTGCTTGGCTTTGTTTCGTCGGCTGTGGTGATCGGTTCCAATTTCATTCCGTCTGCCGAGTGGTTGGCACGGACAAATCCTCTGCGTGTCATTGTGGGCTCCCTTTCCGCCGCGCTTTTTGTCTGGATTGCTTGGAAAGGTGGCGCAGGAATGAGCAAACTGAAGCGCGTCCTCGGTGTCATAGTCGGCCCGTTTTTGGGTTATTTCATGGGAGGCAGTATCCTGTTCATCTGGCCGTTGCTGCTCCCACTGATCGCAGGCGATGTAGTTGCGCTTCCCTTCACGGTACACGGACTAGCCGATCGCCTGGGAAAGAACTGCTACTCTGCAGTGACGTTGGAGGAGACGCCTTTTCTTGTCGGCCAGGTGTGCAACGTCCCTGATGACATCAGATCACGCCTGTCACCGGGCATCGGCGTCTTCGTACGCGGCTGGGGAACGCGTCTCGGGGTGTACGCGCACGACTTGAGCCTGACCTGATCGGACCGATCCGGAGGGTAACGTCCTTGAGCTGAACAAAGACCTTGTAGTCGATAGTGGCGGGAAACTGCCAGCAGGTGGTCCGCTCTCGGTCCTGTGCGGACTTAACGCTTGAGCGGAAAACACCTGTAGTCTACCATCGAACGGTGGACGCCCATCCGAACTTGCCACCGGGTTGAAGGGCAATCAGCGTTTTTTGACGGCCATGTCAAACAAGGTCGAAGTGTAATCGGCGGACTTCGACAACGACATTGGATCGTCTTATGCTGAACGCTTCTTTTAGGTTTTCACCGTCGAATATCGCCGCTCTCAAAAAGGACCTGCGTAACAGGTATGCGCATATCAAGTCCTCGCACCTCGACGAGGCGATTGCGGCATCGTTGGGGTTCAAATCCTATGCTGCGATGCGCCCGGTTCTTCACGAAGTCAGTAAGCACGCCCGGTTGGTCGTGAACACGAATCATCTGCTTCTCGTGCTGCGCTTAGAGGAACTGGGATACCGGGATATAGCTGTTGAGGAATTGCGTCGTCTAATTTGGAAGATCGACTTTCCAGAAGCCCTGCATGACGACCGGCTGGAAAAGGCGATACAAGAGCGAAGGCGACCGGCCGCTGCCAACGGCTAGCAACGTCCGTTTGTTTGCCTTGACGTAAAGCTGGATTGAGCAATTCGCCATCCTCCTTCGGTGTTTTTGCGGCTTTTCGTGAATGTACTATTTCGAGCGTGGGAGTTTTTACCACCCCAGGCTTATCGCAATGCCATCAACATCAGGGTGGCGTCCAACTCTTATCGTCTTTTGCAATCATCAACGCCATGGCGAGAGTGAGCAGAAAGATCGTCCCGGACGATGGAACCAGGAGTGCGATCCTACGGAGTCTGACAGAGGTCGAACCAGCAAAGTCCTTCTGCTGCGATTGGCCTACCGCTTGACGCTGACATCTTTGTGGCACACATCGCTGCCGTGTTCTATGACCCCGGCCATTCGGCGAAGCGGATCGCGGCCGCGTTCGGCGAGCGTTCCCTTTGAGGTAGGTTGAAGCCCCATCGGCAATCTCGCAATCCATCCAATCATGCCTTTTGCGTCAGGGTGGCATTTGCTACCTAATTCAGAAATCATTCTGATGTTCTGGGGACGTGCATGCCAATCCACTTTAGCTTTCGGCCAACCTTCTGCTTAATTGCGGCAGTCCTTTTTTTATCCATGATTGCTGCCGTTCCGGCGGACGCAAACCAGCAGCCTCCCGAAGAGCGGCCGATGGATTTTGTTCTGGTACATGATGCCAACTGCAAAGAAACCTGTACTCAATGGATATCTGCCGAAGGCGCGATTACGTCTGATACGCCCAGGCGATTTAAGGCTCTGCTGAAGACCCTCAAGGATCGAAAATTACCTGTCGTCTTTCAGTCTTACGGCGGCGACGTCGTTGCTGCTCTCTCCATTGGACGCATGATTCGAGCGGCCGGGCTCGAAACCGCAGTCGGCAGGACCAAACTGAGCGATTGCCCGATGCTTGAGCCGCGCTGCTCACAAAAGATCGTCAAGAATAGCTGGTCAGTAGGCGAAGTACATGGCGGAGGGGCCTACTGTTTCTCAGCCTGCCCGCTTCTCATAGCTGGCGGCAAGGTCCGCGCTGCGGCTGAAACTTCCGATATCGGCCTTCACCAAATAACGAATGGCCGCAAAGGTGCTAGTTATGGAACGGCAGGAAGAAGAAACCTGGATGCAATTTCGACAAAGTCTGATCCCGCGTTAAAGCGGATGCTATCTGCGTATCTGGACGAAATGGGCGTCAGCCGAGACGATGTTTTCGCCATGATGGGACTAGCGACGCCTGATGGCCTCTATCGCGTCCAAACCGCCGAAGCACTGAGGTCCGGACTAATTACGAAAGTTTTCTCTGACACCGAAGAGCCGGGCTATGCAATTCATGCAGCCGATCCTCAGGCATCCGAAGGCGTCGTGGAGTGAGTATCCGCTGGTTCAAGAGTGATGTTGACATACAGCGGGGGATCAAAAATGCGGGATGATGAAGGCACCCCGAGTATCTCGCGTGGTATTTTGAGAGTCGGGACCCTCTGCGTGGTTGTTGTTCTGACCGCGTATTTTCTCTGGGATATGTTCAGCGAGGCCGCTGCTCTCAGGCGGCTGGCGGCGACGGCCAAAAACTACAGTTATACGGAGAAATGCGATGCCAATGGCAATTTGGTCGCCACAGGAGACCCTAATTGCGTTGATCTGAATCATTATGTGTTCGTCTATGGTCCCGTCAGCAGGGCATTTCGCAGAGCTTGTTCAGGGAAGGCGGCGGCGTTGCTTTCATTTGAGGAAGGGAAAGTAGCAAGAACCGAGATCAACACCGTCGAAAAGATGTTGCAATTTCGAGCCAGGAACGGAGTGAATTCCCCGTGCTGGCCACACAACTCGCGACAATGACCAGGAACACATCGTCGGCATTCACGCCGGTCGGGCTAGCTGTTCGCGGTCCGGCAACTCACGAGATTGTATAAACGCTCGGAGATGGAGCGCATACCCGCGTCAAGGACTGTCCATCCGATGACGACGAGGAATATGTCGCCGCCGTAAAAGCCTGTGGCGATGCAATTAGCAGGCAGATTGCTCCGGAACAATTTCAGGAAGCGCTTTTGCGTGCGGCCGATGAGGCTGGGATCGCTGCATCAACAGTCGTTCACTGAGGACAATTGGTAGTAATAGGCCCTGATTCTATCGATTTGGATACAAAAATTCATATCCACCCTGTGCTTCATCGGGCGCTGAATGTTCAAGACGAGCCTCAGAGGTCGAATGCGTGACCGGTTATCCGTCGCAGATCGGACGAATCTGCTCCTCGCGAGGAAGACCGAGTCTGGCACCTGCGGGCACGCGGCAGGAAGATCAATACTGACCTGCCGCTGTCATCATTGGAGCGCAAGGACGCCAAAATGAACCGCCACGGCTGTCTTGGATGTCATCCTGCATAGGCGAAATAAACCTTACCCCTACCCGGATCAACTATCGTCACACTGCCGCCCGGTCCATAGGTATAAAATGATACACTTGACTGGATCGACTGGTTGGCTTCCTCATCGCGCCCTTGCTCAATTGAGATAGTGAAGCCGTACTTTTCCAGGTATTCAAATATCGTTGGGGGGTGGTGCTTTGGACGCTCTATTGCCATCATATCCGGATCACGGTCGTAGTGATGCCATTGGCCTATAGCTGTTTCGTCACCACTATCGTCGACCGGCGTTTCACGCCACGCTCCTTTTGCTCCCTCCAGCATATTGCCCAGCTGGCTGCCTTGTTTCCGTGCCCACTCTGCGCTGTCATCGGTCATCCGATAGACGACGAATCCGGTCTCGTTGTCCCCGGGCATGAAGCCGACGCCCCAAGCTTCCTCCAGACGATATTCGATCTCAGCCACTTCGAGTGGTTCGGGAACGCGTGCGAGAACGGAGTTTCGCTCCCCAATTTTGATGGCAACATAGGGCAATGCGATAGCCGCCAGACCCAAACCTATAATGAGAGTTCTCAGGAGGCGCTGATCAGGTCGCGTCCGTCGCCACATGCGTCGCAGCCCCAGAAACAGAATTGCGATAGCTGCTATGAACAGCAATGCGCAAATGAGGAGCACACCCAATATAACAGCTGCAAAATTCATACGTGCTCGTGGGTTGTCGCGGACATGATTGGAATTCTCAAATGAAGTGCGGACATTAAAATCAGTATGATGAGCGTGGGCGACAGGCAGGTCGGAAAAGCGGTAAATCGTCAGGCATTCGGAGCACAGCAATCTTGCCACAAGATAGCCCTCCAAGTAGCAGGTTTAGCTTACCCATGAAATCTGGTTCGACCCCGAACCTGATGCTCAAATGCTTCCTGGTCTTTGTCTTGCTGGCCCCATGGGTGATGGTTTCAGGGCTCTCCTTACACCAGGGGCGGTAAAGGTCGCCGAGCTGACGGGGCATAGCCAATTTCGACGCCATGACCAAATATTGGAAGTTTCAAGGCTGGGGCGAGTACGAGGCGGAACATCCGCAAGATCACGAGCCCTATCCAGAAGAATGGGCAGCAATTCAGCGCACTTTTCTCGATGGCCGAAATTGAGGTGGGTTCTGCAGTCGACTGCAGCAGTCCAACCTTTGTGACCGAATTCTTTCTAATGAAAATTCCGGCTCTTCACCCTCAGTGTGTCGATATGCAAATCGGGGATGAATATGTCCCGCGACTTCATTCCCGGGCCTGACGGCTCGCGCGAATCCGGTCTGCTGGGCGAACCGTGGGCGAATTCGTCGCCCCTCCCCGTCGGCAGTCTAAATTCGGTATCGCGATCCGCCAGTCCGGTCAGACTCTCGGAAAGATCGAATAGCTGTTGGGCGACCAAGTGGACCACATCCCCTTCCCTCTGAATGCGGCCATTGATCGCCAGCATGGAGGCTCCGAGCGCAACTCGCCTCGACCGCTCAAACAGCTTGGGCCAGATGACCACATTCGCGACACCCGTCTCATCTTCAACGGTCATGAAAATCACGCCCTTTGCGGAGCCAGGACGCTGGCGCACCAGAACCAGGCCTGCCGCCATCAGCCACCGACCATCGCGAGCTGACATCGCTTCCGAACAGGTGACGATCCAGCGTTCTGCGAGTTCTCGGCGAATGAAGCTGACCGGATGCTCTCGCAACGTCAGCCCGGTATGCCCATAATCCAGGACGACGTTGTGACCCTGTGTCATCTGTCGCAATTCTACCGACGGCTCCTTTTGCTCGGCAATCGTTCTTGCCTCGCGTTCGGCGGCGGCCGAAAAAAGCGGTAACGGCTCGTCTCTCAATGCCTTGATTGCCCAGAGAGCATCGCGCCGTTCCAGTCCAATAGACGGGAAAAAGGCGTCGGCCTCGGCCAGCTCGACCAGCGATGCAGCCGGGACGCCTGACCGCCGCCATATGTCGTCGACGCTGTCGAAAGGCCGATCGGCACGGGCAGCAACGATCCGTGCAGCGTCGGCAGTGGCGAGGCCCCGCACCATCCGCATCCCAAGGCGAACGGCGTGTCCGTCGGAGCCCTCAATAGGTTCGAGGGTGCAATCCCATCGTGATTGGTTGATGCAGACCGGCCGAACTTCAACACGATGTTCCCGTGCATCACGCACGATCTGGGCCGCGGCATAAAACCCCATCGGCTGCGAGTTCAGCAGAGCCGCGCAAAAGACATCGGGGAAATGGCATTTGATGTAGCTGGATGCATAGGCGATCAACGCGAACGACGCGGCATGGCTCTCGGGAAAGCCATAGGAACCAAAACCTTCGAGCTGGCCGAATGTCTTCTCCGCAAATTCGGGCGTATACCCGTTTCGGATCATCCCGGAGATGAGCTTGTCCTTGAAGCGGCTCACGCCACCCGTGAACTTGAAAGTCGCCATGCTCTTTCGGAGCTGGTCTGCTTCCCCACCCGTGAAGCCTGCGCAGACCATCGCAACTTTCATAGCGCTCTCTTGAAACAGTGGCACGCCGAGCGTCTTGTGAAGCACGGCTTCCAACTCGGGCGTTGGGTATTCGACCTTCTCCTTGCCTTCCCGGCGTCGAAGATAGGGATGCACCATGTCGCCCTGGATGGGACCCGGCCGGACGATGGCCACCTGGATCACGAGATCGTAGAAGGTCCGGGGCTTCATGCGCGGCAGCATCGACATCTGCGCCCGGCTTTCGATTTGGAATGTGCCGAGCGTGTCGGCCTTGCGGATCATGGCATAGGTCGCCGGGTCCTCCTGCGGGATCGTAGCCAGATTGAGATCGATTTCCTTCTCCTGAGCGAGGAACGCAAAGCTCTTCGCCATGCAGGTCAGCATGCCGAGGGCCAGCACGTCTACTTTCATGAATTTCAACGCTTCGATGTCGTCCTTGTCCCATTCGATCACCTGCCGATCCACCATGGAGGCCGGTTCGATAGGCACCAAGTCGTCGAGACGGTCGTGGGTCAACACAAAACCGCCAGAGTGCTGACCTAGATGGCGTGGGGCTCCCATGAGCTGCTGCGCCAATTGAAGCGTCAGCGCGAGACGCCGATCTTCGGGGTTGAGATTGAGGTCCCTCACCTGCTTTTCGCCGACTGCTTCCGACCATGCCCAGACACCCGATGACAGAGCCTTGATGAGGTCTTCGGGCAGGCCGAGCGCCTTGCCGACATCTCGGATCGCACCCTTGCTTCTATATCGCGTGACCGTGGCACATAGAGCTGCCTTGTCGTGGCCATAGGTCCGGTAAATCCATTGGATGACCTCTTCCCGACGCTCGTGCTCGAAGTCCACATCGATGTCCGGCGGTTCGTCGCGTTCTCGAGACACAAAGCGCTCGAACAGCAGGTCATTGGTTTCCGGATCGATGGACGTGATGCCGAGCACGAAACAGACGGCCGAGTTCGCAGCCGAGCCGCGCCCCTGGCAAAGGATGCCTTGGGATCGGGCGAAGCGGACGATGGAGAAAACCGTCAAAAAATAGGGGGCGTAGCGCATCGTCTCGATGAGAGCGAGTTCGTGGTTGATGATCTTGTCAACATGTTCCGGCAGCCCCTCGGGATAGCGATTGGGGATGCATTCGCGGACATAGTGCTCCAGCGATTGCTGGGCATCCATTCCTGGCACGATGGCTTCCTCCGGATACTGGTAGGTCAGCTCTTCCAGGCTGAAGCGGCAGCGATTGACGATTTCCATCGTCCTGGCGAGCGCCTCCGGATAGCGCTGGAAGAGACGCTCCATCTCTTCAGGTGGCTTCAAAAACCGGTCAGCATGGCGCTCCCTCTCAAAACCGACATCATCGATTGTGGTCCCCGTGCGGATGCAGGTGACCACGTCCTGGAGCTGGCGGCGGCCGGGCTCGTGGAACAGAACATCATTGGTGACGACGGTCTTCACCCGGTGCCGAGCGGCCAGGTTCGAAATTTGATGCAGCCGCATCTGATCGTTCGGCCGTCGGCGCAGGCATAGCGAAACATAGGCCTGATCGTCGAAAACTTCGGCCATCTTTCGGAGCTGGATCGCGCAGGTCTCGTCCGGCAGGTCCGGCACAAGGATTCCAATCAGACCTTCGGAATAGAGCGCGACATCGTCAAGGGTCAGGATGCATTTAGCTTTGCCACCCCTGCTTTTGCCGAGCGTCAGCAGCCGGGTCAGGCGCGAGTAGGCAGCCCGGTTCGTCGGGTAGACCAGGATCGACATGCCGTCCTGCAGATCAAGGCGACAACCGACGACGAGGCGAACGCCCGTCGCTCGTGATGCTTCCAGTGCTCGGACGATACCGGCAAGGCTGTTTCGGTCGACCACGCCGAGCGCTTCAATGCCTAGTTCTTTAGCCGTCGTGAACAGCTCATCTGCGGACGACGCTCCGCGAAGGAAGCTGAAATTCGTGGTGACCTGGAGTTCGGCGTATCTCATGCGAAAACCCCATGGATGTACCATCGATACGATCCGGTATCCGCGTCAACGCCGTCACCAGATCGGTAAATCCAGTAGCGCTCGCCAATCTCGTCTTCGACCGTGAAATAATCACGGACGGCGGCCCATTCAGACGTTCGCTGCCACCATTCCCCGAAGATGCGTTCAGGCCCGTCGGCGCGCTTCACCCGCCGCCGTTTGCCGCGCCAGGTAAACCAGACGGGCGGATGGTCAGGCAGCAGAGCCATGACTTCAATCAATTCCGGGCGGTCCATCAGGCGAACCGGCCGTGGCCAGACCGATGGCCAAGTTTGCCCAACCTCTGCGGCAACAGGCGATATACGCTGGACTGAGCGCTCCGGAACATCGCTGGCGACCGGTGCCATGCGATAGATGCGATAGGTTCCCCTGTTGCCGAGCACATCGATGAATGCGCCCACATCGACCGTTGCATCATCTATCAGGTTGGATGCGATCTGCCTGTCATCCAGCGGCTCAACCACCGTCGCCGCTAGACTCAGCTTCTCGATACCGAAACCGGGATCAATCTTCTCGATGCGGTCATGCAACAGCTTGGTCAGCCAGCCGACATCACGCACAGGCTTAGCTGTCCCTGCCCTGAGTGCCTGGATCGTGTTATCGACACGGTGGACGATCAGGTCGGTCCGGCGGACGCCCAACCCCTTGGCCTGCAGTTCTCGACAGAGCTTCGTGACGAGACGAGAAAGATATTTGGCGATAGTCTCAGCTGCGCCAATCGGCTCAGCGAAGTCTCGATGGACTTCGATGATCTCGGGACATCGGATAGGGTCAATGGGCTCGGCGACCCGGCCAAACATCTGATCAACACGGCGAGCGGTTTCCGGGCCGAAACGAAGCGTCAGTGGTGCACGAGGCATCGCAGCCAACTCGCCGACTGTTTTGAAGCCAAGCATGCGAAGACTCGATATCGTTTCGGCATTCAGCCGCAGTGTCGAGAGGGGAAGTCGTGCAACGGCATCGGCTGTCTTCCCTGCTGGAATGACCTTGGCTTCCGCCGTTATGGATCGCGCAAGGCCGTATGCTGCTCCCCAAGTATCAGCAACGACAGCACGGGCTGGCAGACCGCGTGCTCGAAACCGGTTCACGAGACCGGACAACATAAGCTCTTCACCACCTTGAAGATGGTCGGCTCCCTCGGTGTCCATCACGATGCCATCCGGCGGATCGGCTGCCACGACGGGCGAGTATTGAGACAACGTCCAGAGCGTCAGACGTTCGAGAGCGGCAAGATCAGCGGCGGGATCGGCATCTACCATGTGGACACTCTGGACCAATGCCTGCGCCTTCGCAGCGGCCATGCCAACGTGAAGGCCGAGCTTAGCAGCATTCCCGTCGACGGCCGACAGCCACCGCTTCGAACCGCTGCGTGCAACAACGACGAGCGGCGTCTCAACCGGTATGGACGGATCGGCGCGTCTGATCCGATCCGTCGCCAGCGTCGGAAAGAAGACTGATACGACCCTGGGCATCGCATGCACCTATTTCAAAATCCGCACTTTCACCTGCCTTGACTCTCATCAACTCCGCGAGCCACCGTGCCCGGCCGATGCCCGGCACAGGTAGCTGCTCTGACGGCAGGACGGATATCCGCCATCGTGTCGCCGCTGACGTCGGATGACCGAAGTCTCCAGCCTCCGTCTGCCGCCGCCATCGTCGGATTAGCAGGCCTATGGTTCCGGAGCCCTCGGCGGCAAGCTGCAGACGGCGCGAAACCACCATTGGCAGGCGCACCGTTTCTCCAACCACCGCTCCGAGACCACCGAAACGAAGAGCTTCCTCGAAGCTTTCGAGCACATAGTCTTCCTTGATGGCTTCGATATAGATCACCCGATCAGGATGGAGGCCGACCTGAGCAAGTGCCGGAGCGAACAGGTCTGGGCGGGCGAGACACCAAACCACTTTACCCTTGGTCCGAGCAGCAATCCCGGCTGCAAACAGGGCAGCCGCAGCGCCGTCGACCGCCCCTGCTCCGCCACCTGCAAATTCGTGGATCGCGCCATAGGCCAGCCCACCTCCCGGAAGTCGGTCGTCGATTTCGCAGACTCCGAAGGGCAGAACCGTCTTCGGACGGGTCACCGCTCCTTCGAGGTGCTGGATGCGATCTCGAAGATCCGAGATGATCTGGTTCGCGCCGCTCTGCGCCATTCGGAGCCTTCATCAAAATCAGGTTTTCATTTCGTCAGGAAGAAAGCATGTTCCCTATTTGTTCCTTTTGCAATATGAGTCAATGTGCATGTAGTGGCGAGTAGCGAATGAACTACAACCTACCGGGATGCCGTGGAGCCCAGTTTTGAATGAATTCAATCGCATAGTTCAGAACCGTCACCAGGCGCTGAAAATGTCATCGATGAGAAAATATACCTGGAGCGATCTGACTGCGCTTCGCGATTTTCAAGCGCCCGTCAGTATCTTCGAGTGCAGCTGGGTAGTGGTCGATATCGGACCAACAACGCCCGAGAGCACATCCTATCCTACGCACGGCGAAGCGGCAGCGCGGCTTGTTGCCTCTGGCGATTGTCGTTTTGGCATCATTCTATGTGGCACCGGCCAGGGCAGCATGATGGCAGCGAACAAGGTAAAGGGCATCCGTTGTGGCGTCTGCGGCGACACATTCTCCAGCCCGAATGGTTCGCCAGCACAACGATGCAAATATGCTTTCGCTTGGCGTGCGCGTGGTGGGCGAAGGGCTAGCGCTTGATACCGTGGACGCGTTCCTGACTGCCTCCTTTGAGGGCGGCCGACATGCGACACGGGTGGAGATGATTGAGGCGCTGCAGGGTAGCGCCCGTTAAGGGCGCACTTCGGGCATCCTTGTGGCCTATTTAGCTCCTCCCGCATCCCCTTGTATGAGGTTTGGCGCAGCCTC
Source organism: Rhizobium sp. L9 (assembly GCF_002531885.1). Lineage (NCBI taxonomy): Bacteria > Pseudomonadati > Pseudomonadota > Alphaproteobacteria > Hyphomicrobiales > Rhizobiaceae > Rhizobium > Rhizobium sp. L9. The sequence continues at coordinate 24,302 of NZ_NWSZ01000001.1, forward strand.
CCGTCAAAGTCCAGGCCCGGCATTGGCAAATCACGACGCGGCAGGAAAGCGAACGCGACGGCGGTCAGAGTTCTCAAGCAGCCCGGCGGTATCGCGCGAGCTGACACGTTGTGATCGCCACGCAGCGAGTTTGTCCACGCCACCTAGTGGTGCATACCTATCCGATACCAGACGGCGTGGCCATTTCGTACGACTGCGATACCTCTATTCCCTACGAGGGCTGTAGGCTCATAGCGCCGCGACCTTGCAAGCCAAAGTTCATCTCCTGGCAGCATCCGCGCGAGCAGAGTCTTCAGTTCCTCGTCCGGGGCAGGCATGCCATCCCGAAACTCGGCGGGCAAAGCCTCGATGCCACCCATCATGGAAATGAGCCACTCGCGATATCTTTGCGGGGTTGTGCGCTCTAGCAATACAACTTCATCTTTAGAGACTTTCCGGTCGATCTTCACTCTCATTCTTCTTCCCGACGCTAACGAAATATGCGGCCATGGTTCCTCAGTCAGAGGCGATAACACGCGTGATACGGGAACAGCAACGTTCGCTTCGGAGCGACTGTGACTGTAAAAATTCGAGATAAGTGCAATTGCACAAGCCGGTTATCGGGGCAATCCTCTTAACCAAATGGATTGGCACCCAAAATTGATTGACCCAACGACGCCTGGTCGTTCTTATCAACTGCTATCTCTGTAGGCAAAATGGCCGGACTCTAATCCAGTCCGGAGAAATTCTTAGTGGCAGGTCAAATCCAACCATTCAATAGCCGGTTTTTAGGGGATTAACCACGATATCCCGTTCAAATCTGGTTCAACCTGTGATCTAACTTCGGCATTATTTCAGATGCGATCGGTTGAACTGGAAGTGATCATAAAACCTCGTTGGCTTCGCGACCTTGTTCGCTTCCTGCCCCTTAAGAGTCAGTTCGTTCTCTCTGGCAACGTCCGAGACCTTCAGGCGCATGAGATCCAGCCGGGTATGGTTGCGCCCCTCCCCTTGACCTTTTGTCTCAAAAACGAGCTGCAGGCTATCGGCTACCGGGACATTATCGTTTTTTCGCCCACGCTTGGCTTTAGTTTGCCCGGTGTTTCAGATGAGACCGAAGTTGCAAACGCCATGGCCCGAACTGGCCTGGGCGCCGAGAACCCAAGGGGAATGGGTCTTGATGCCCTCGGTAACCTTCTGGGTTCATTCACATCGGCGCCCGGTGAACCAGCCGCCCTGGTGATCGACTTCGCCTCGCGCCTGGTAAACCGCGCGGATAGCTTGACGCCCGCCGAGCATTCATTGTTCACCCAAGCGCAGATTGTCTGCCATTCCACAAATGCGAGACCGGCTGGACCTTCCCGAAAGCCGTTCTACAACACGATTATCTGGATCGCAGAGCGCGAATCCGATCTGCCGGATTGGCTGACCGTAGACAACCCGAAGCTTCGGACCATCCCGGTGGCCGTTCCAGACAGCACAACCCGCAAATCGCTTTCCCGTACGCTCCTCCGAGCGCTGCAGGACGCAAACGACGCTCCTGAAGAGACGCTCGGAAAGTCCGCCGATGCATTCGTCAACCTCACGGACGGCCTCCTTCTGTCAGATATGAACGCAATCGCCCAACTCGGCCGCAACGAAGGACTAAAAGTAGGTGAGATTGCCGACGCGGTCAGACGCTACAAGGTGGGGGTGACAGACGACCCCTGGCGAATGATCGACCGCGTCAAGATTTCCGGGGCCGAAGAGTTCATCCGTAGCCGCGTCAAGGGACAGGATCACGCAGTCGTCCATATGCTGGACATTATCAAGCGTGCAGTCACGGGGATTGGGCGCTCGTCGACCAATGGTCGCCCACGCGGTGTCGCATTTCTGGCTGGCCCTACCGGCGTCGGCAAGACCGAATTGGCAAAGACGATCACGAGCCTACTGTTCGGCGATGAGTCTGCCTACATTCGATTCGACATGTCGGAATTCAGCGCCGAGCATGCGGATCAGCGGCTGATCGGCGCTCCACCGGGATATGTCGGATACGACGCTGGCGGAGAATTGACGAATGCCATTCGCGAGAAGCCCTTCAGCGTCGTCTTGTTCGACGAAATCGAGAAGGCACACCCTCGGATTCTCGACAAGTTTCTACAGATCCTGGACGATGGTGTTCTCACATCTGGCAGAGGCGATCGCGTTTACTTTTCGGAAGCTGTGATCCTTTTCACTTCGAACCTTGGCATCTACCGCACAGACAGTTTGGGCAACCGAGTCCAGAACGTGTTCCCAGAGGAACCGCATGAAATCGTCACCGCCAAGGTGCGCGAAGAAATCAGCCAGCATTTCAAGCTGAACCTGAACCGACCGGAGATCCTCAATCGCATCGGCGAGAATGTAATTGTTTTTGATTTCATCAGACCACCAATTGCCGAAGCGATCTTCGAAGGCATGGTCTCCAGTCTCTTGGAGAGCACTCGCTCGATTGGTTTCGACCTCTCAATTTCCGATACGGCAAAGTCAGTTCTGAGAGAACTTTGCCTACAGGACCTCTCCAACGGCGGTCGTGGGGTGCGCAACATGGTGGAAGCGCACTTGGCTAATCCATTGTCGCGGGCTTTGTTTGATACCGGCGAGGTCAACGGCACGTTCCGGATTGCGGCTGTCACCCCTGGAGCGGTCACCTCAGTCTCCTTGGTGAAAGGCTAGTCCAAGCAATGGAGACCATCGCAATCTCTCGTATCCATTTTCCGGTGACGACACTCGGCCCAGGCCGCCGCATCGGGATTTGGTTCCAGGGATGCTCTATTCGATGTCCGGGCTGCATCTCCGCAGACACTTGGACCACTGGCAAGGGCATGACCACGATCGAAGAGGTCGTCAATACTCTTCAGCACTGGCTCCCTGAAGCTGAAGGGGTCACGGTGTCCGGTGGTGAGCCGTTTGATCAGAGAGAAGCCCTGCAATCACTCTTATCTGAGATAAGAAGCCGATTTGACGGGGATGTCCTCGTGTACTCTGGCTATCCAGTCGAAAGACTAACCGATAAACTGGATGGAATGACAGGGCTCATAGATGCTCTCATCTCAGACCCTTACCTCGTAGACGCTCCTCAAACGCTTGCTTTGCGTGGAAGCGATAATCAACGCCTCAACATTCTGACGCCACTCGGACAGGCCAGGCTTTCTTCCTTTCAACGAGAAACCGTCCCTTCCGATCGCAGGTTCGATCTCATGATGGGCGAGACGGGCGAGATCTGGATGGCCGGAATTCCCGGTCGCGACGATTTCAACCGGCTGACCACAATCCTCGCTTCTCAAGCCCACAAGATTGTCACCACCCAAGACCGCTCCGCTGGAACCTCGAGACGCCAAGCCAATGATTAGATTCTGCCCGAACTGCAAAACCGAACGTCCGCTCAGCGAATTTTATTGCCAAGGCGTCCTCGATGAGGGCGCGACGTGCAACTGGGATCTGACAACCGTTTCAGTGTATGAAGCAGGCAAAGGCGAGGTCGTCCAAGCGGCATCCCCTAGCCCTGCTCCTACACGCGCACCTACGGTCCCGGCATGTCCCAATGGTCACATCGTAGATGAGGGTGATCTCATCTGCATGCAATGTGGCGCGGAGATTGGGGAGGGTCCCGTTTCCGCAATCGAACCTGCACAACAGAATCCGGATGCTGAAGACGAATTCGCCGCCGACGAAAATGTCGCCACCGAGATCGCAGGCTGGAGAATTGAAGCCCGTCTGCCGTCGGCCAGTGCCGTTCGCGAGCGCTTCCTGGCCATCAACGTGGAAGCGGGGACAAGAGGTGTACTTACGCTCTATGCCGACGGGTCTGAGCCAGATCCCTCGGTCTTCGACGCTATCCGTAACATGCCCGACGACCATCTTCCCCGAATCTACGAGGTCGGTCGCTGGCACGAACGAGCCTATGAAATTTCCGAAGAAATAAGCGGCGGAAGTCTCGCGGAAGCAAAGTTCGACGGGTCAAACCTTGGCGTCGTCAACTCAATCGCTTTCGAGGTTGGAAAAGCGCTTGGCTCGTTCTCGCAGGCGGGTCTCCGTCACCGTGACATCACCCCGGCCAACATCCTGATCCGAACGCTCGATCCCATGGATCTGGTGGTAACGGGCTTTGGCTCGGCGCGGCTGTCCGATTATGACCTCGACATTGTCGCGCCGCTGGAAACTACCCAATATATGGCGCCCGAGGCGATCGCTGGCGGCGTCGCTGCGGCTTCCGATTGGTGGAGCCTGGGCATGATCTTGCTCGAGATCGTCACCGCCGGAGCATGCTTCGAAGGCGTGAACCCTCAAGCGTTCCTTATTCATGTCCTCACAAAAGGGGTAACGGTCCCGGACGGCTTGGATCCGTCCGTCGAGCGCCTCCTGAAAGGTCTTCTCGCACGCGATCACCGCGAACGTTGGCAGTGGAACGAACTCCGCGCGTGGTATTCGGGCGAGGTCGTGCCACTCCCAGCGGAGGTCGTGGATGAGGCCGATACAAACGGCAGGAGTAATATTACCCTCGCAGGCCGGTCCTATTCACAACCGTCGGCCTATGCCTTGGCGGCGGCAGAACCAGGTCATTGGGACGAAGCTCGCAACCAGGCTTCACGCGGTGTTATCGCCGCATGGGCCGAAGACGCTGGCTTCGACGATGCGGTCCAGTCCGCATTGAGGCGTCTGGCCCATACGGAGGGCTTATCAGATGACCTCCGCCTCTCCATGGCGCTGAAGATCCTGTATCCGTCGATGCCGCTGATCGTGAAAGGCAACATCGTAACGCCGGGATGGCTCCTCGACCATCCTGTCGAAGGCACGGACCTGATCTTCGGCCCTTCTGCCGAAATCCTGGCGCGGCTTGGCGTCGAGGAATGGCTGCAGCGGATGAAGCAGCGCGGCATTTCGGTGCGCGCGAAGGCTCGCCAGTTTTCGATCATGCTGAATGAGGAGGATTTGCAGGTCCATCTGCTTTCAAGTTCGAAGGCGCGGCTTGCTGCTCTTTGGACGGAAAAGCGGCGCATCCTGCCTGACACCGATCATCCAGGCCTAAACTCACTGATCGAAAGGCGTCAGACCACCGACGAAGATTTCATTCTCTTGCTATCGGCAGACGTTGGCCAGTTCCGCACGGTCGATGAAATTCTCAACGAGGCGCAGGCAACGGCAGACCGCGCTGGCGTTCGGTCATTTGATCGGGGCCAGGCCCAGGAGTTTCTGGGCTTCTCTCGAAGGGATCTGCATGCGTTGATCGACAAACGGCTTGCTGGCTTTGCGCGGTCTAACGTGGAGCGTATCGACGAGTGGGCGGACCAATTCCGTCTCGACAGGCGCATCACCCTTGATCGCACCCTGGTTTTGCTGTCGATCCCAGAAAATCATTGGATAGAGCCGCCGAAGCAGAGCTATGTTTCTACGCTGCTGGAATACTTCTCGAAAAAGATCTCCGGGAGCATCCTGCGTGGCCCGCTGACCCGAATGGTCATCGGCACGACAACGCCGCGTGTGGATCTGACCGAACTAGGTACCGAGCGCAAACCTGCGGCCGCCCTCCTCGATCTTGTTCTTGCTCGCACAGACAGAGGTGAAGACCTCGATCCATCAGCTTTCGGACGATCCGATACCTTGGAACGCCGACTACGATCGCTATACGCCCATTCAACCCTCTATAAACGAGACACCGGCATCGATGGCCTCTACATGGGCTTTCCCTTCCTAATCCATCGCGATGACCGCCGAAAGCCAAAGATCGCTCCTATTCTGCTGTGGCCGGTCAAGGTGGTACCTGAGGTCGGCAACCGCGGGCACGCTACAATTGCATTCGACCGCGACCGTGATGAGGTGCGCTTGAACCCCGCTTTCGAAGGGATGATCGGCATCGATGCATCACGTCGCTGGCAGGAGGCCGCCAACGATCTCTTGGGGCGGTCGACGCTTACCGCTGCTGATGTGGTGGACGGCTTTGGCGGGCTCGCGAAGATAGAAGGCCGTGCACTTACCAAGCTCCCCGGTAAAGACACTGAAGCTGAGTTTGGCCAAGATTTGATTTCGTGCTCTGCTGTTCTCTTCCACCTCGCATACATGGGCCAGGCCATCGTCGAGGACCTTCGACAGTTAAAGAGCAAGCAGCTTAGCGGAAGTGCGCTTGAAACAGCACTTAAGGTCACTGACGAGCCGCCGGAATCTGGGCAGCGTGAACGACCGTCTGAGATTGATCGCTTCTTCACTGTCGCAAGCGACCCATCTCAGGAGGCAGCAGTTATCGAGGCGCGGCATGCACCTGGTCTGCTCATCGAAGGCCCGCCTGGAACGGGTAAGAGCCAAACGATTGTCAACATGGTCGCGGACGCGATCGGTCGAAAGAAAAGCCTGCTGGTTATCTGCCAGAAGCAAGCGGCGCTGGAAGTTGTGAAGAAGCGCCTGGAAGCCGAAGGCTTGGAGGACCGGATCTTTATGGTCACGGACATTAACCGGGATCGCGAGCCGATTATCCAGGCAATCCGCGATCAACTGGAAGCTCATCACAATAACCAATCGAACCAGCTCTGGAAGCGCGATCGACAAAACTTGGCGACACGCATACAGGCGGTCGAAAATGATCTCAATGGGCACCATTCCGCCCTTCATCAGATCGATGACCACTGCGGCTACTCCTATCGAACTCTGCTTGGCGAACTAATCGAAATCGAGACTCCTGAGCCGCCTTTGGATGTGCCGTCACTTCGGCGGCTCCTTGGTCCGCTAAGTCCTTCTCAAATATCTGAACTCGCCGAAGCATGCGGACCACAGGCTCGCTACTGGTTGCCAGCGCACTATGAGGGAAGCGCTCTCGTCGCCCTGAAGACGTTCAATCCCGACCCGGCCAACACTGCGGCTTTCGACGGCGACCTTGCCGAATTCATTCGGAGTGAAACGGAGCGCCTCGATGTATTCGGACGAACCGCACAAGCGTTGGCCATGGAAGATCCCGAGCCCTATCGGAAGTGGCTCGCCGAGAACGACCACGAGTTCTCCGCGCTCGACAAGGAAGAATGGACGGACCTCGCCCGGTGGTACCGGCTATGCGTGACCGAAAAGGGATCGAGCAAAGCAATCACCGGCGAGACGAACCTCCGTCGCCTCAACCAAGCAATTTCTAACCTCAAGGGCACAGCACCAAAAGACGCCTTCCGTGCCCAGACGCTGACCCTCAGCGATGCGGCGCTCGATGAATGGGCAACGGATACCAATATCCTGGTCACTCCTCCGTCGTTCCTGGGAAAGCTCAATCCATTCCGCTGGACGCGAACCAGAAAGACGAAGTCTTTCCTTCAATCGGCGGGCCTTCCCCCGGCAATATCGGCGTTCGACGATGCACTTCGTTGGGAAAAGCAGCTGCGGCCGCTTCGACGCGAACTCGTTGATACCTTGAGACCGTTCGGTGAAGAAAACGCAGTATCGGACAATCTCATCGCAGGCGACCTGGCCGGTGTTGCTGATCAGAAGGCAACGGCCATTGCGAGAGCCCAGAGTTTGGTCGACAGAGCTCTGTCATATCCGGTCCCGGCCCAGCTTGAAGCGGTCCTCGCAAAAGCATCACTGGTGGAATACGAAAGCCTACGCAGCAGCGCCCACCAGGCATTCGAACGTTACGAAGCCAAGCAGTTTAGTCGCGCCTCGCTGGAAAACGCCTCTCAATGGTTCGAACCTAAGTGGGTTTCCGAGCGTCTTAAGACGATCGAGGGCGACGGAGCGAACGGGGCCGCAATAGCAACCATTATGGCTGCCCGTATGACACTTGAAGCATATCAACGCTTCAGGATCAGGGCCAACGGGTTGCCGCAGTTGGCCCTGGAAATCTTCAAGCTTCTGCGCCCAAGGGGCGAGGACTTGGCGCGTCTTCAGCCGAACAGCTTGGATGAGGAAGTACGCAAAGTCATTCGCCGCGAAGCGATGCTTGCCTGGAAGGCAAGGCTTGAGAACGACGATCCGAGATTGCTGTACGAGGCAGCGGAACTCGATGCCAAGATCAGGTCCGTTGGCGAGGCCGAGAAGGCGATGCGCCGGGCAAATCGGCAGATGCTGACACAAGGAATCGACCCGGCTCGTGTGGCTTCGCCGCGCGAATGGGAAGCAATTACACGCCTGCGAGGTCAGCGGGCACAGCGCCTGCGCGAATTCTTGGAGAAAGGACCGGATCTAGGGCTGATGGAGTTGCGGCCCGTCTGGCTGATGAACCCGGATGTCGCAAGCCGAGTCCTGCCTCTGCGTAAGAATCTGTTTGATACCGTCATCTACGACGAGGCGTCGCAGATGCCCGTCGAATATGCGCTTCCGACGCTCTTCCGTGGGGAAGTCGTCATCATCAGCGGCGACGAAAAGCAAATGCCGCCAACCGCGTTCTTCGCGAGCCGGGTGGAAAACGACGAAGCCGATGTCTTCGACGGCAACGAGTTGGACGAAGATGCGACGGAGACCGAACGCGAGACCTATAACGAAAGTTGGAACCGGCGGGAAATCAAGGACTGTCCGGATTTGCTTCAGCTCGGGAAATCGGTCCTTCCTACAACGACGCTACAAATTCATTACCGCTCGGCGTACCGGGAGCTGATCGGGTTTTCGAATAGCTCTTTCTACGGTAACCGCCTTAGCGTTCCCGTCCGTCATCCTGACGATGAGATCCTGCGAGCGAAACCGGTCGAGGTCATTCGTGCAGATGGAATCTATGCGGACCAGACCAACGAGATTGAAGCTCGTCGCGTGGTCGCGGTCCTCGGGGAAATCTGGCGCAAGCCAGGCAAAACGCCAACTGTTGGCGTGGTCACGTTCAACCGAAAACAAGCTGACCTGATCGAGGAGATACTGGAGAAGGAGGCCGAGAGAGACGACTGGTTCCGGAACATGGTCGCCCGGGAGCGGGATCGCGTTGAGAAAGGCGAAGACGTCGGCTTCTTCGTCAAGAACGTCGAAAACGTCCAAGGCGATGAACGTGACTATATAATCTTCTCGTCGACATTCGGAAAGAACGCTCAAGGCAGCTTCCGCAGAAACTTCGGGGTTTTGGGCCAAAAGGGTGGTGAGCGTCGCCTGAACGTTGCGGTTACTCGCGCACGTATCAAGGTGATAATGGTGACATCGATGCCGATTGGTGACGTTTCCGACATGCTGAGCAGCCGCCGAAAGCCATCTATCCCGCGCGACTATCTTCAGGGTTATCTGGAATACGCACGCAGCATTTCGGACGGAGACTTCGCGAACGGACGTACGCTCCTGGATCGTATGCTGACTGAGCGGAGCAGCACCCACAACCGAGATGAATCAAGCCTTGACGGTTTCTCTGCGTCCGTGGCGACCTATCTTGATGAGTTGGGTGTCTCTTACAACCGCGCAAATGATGGGAGTGCGTTCAGCCTCGATTTTGCAATCGAAGACCCGCAAACGGGTCTCTACGGATTGGGGATTGAGTGTGATGCTCCCCGCCACAGAATCCTTGACAGCGCCCGCGCTCGAGAAATTTGGCGGCCCTCCGTTCTAGGCAGATCTATCCCAGTGGTTCACCGCATCTCTTCGCATGGCTGGTACCATTCTCGCGATGAAGAGAAACAGCGGCTTCGTGACGCGGTGAATGCCGCAATCTATAGAGAGGCGGCCGAATAATGAGTGGCCCAAAGGTAGTCCGGGTTGTCACCCGCGAGGAGATTATCGCGACCTGCCAAGGTCACCTCGCCGCTCTTGATGCCGCGTTTGAGCAGTGGCTTAGGGTTGGGAAGCGCAATAATATCCTGGAGGATAGAGATACCCGGTCGACTGAAAGCAGGATCGCGTCAATTCACGAGTTGCTAAGGCAGGACAGATTCACTGAGCTTCAAAAGCAGGCTGCTGCAGAGATCGTATTCCTCAAAGCGGACATCGAAGCTCGGATAACTCGAGCAGCTGAAAAAGCCGCTCAGGCCCGGAACGAGGACAAGCGCCGCGCACGGGCTGCTTCAGCTTTGGCAAAAGCTCTGGCTGACGAAGGGCTAGCGGTGCCGCCCGCACTTCAAAATCCAGTCTCTCATTCCCGGGATGAGTTGGCGGTGGCCGTAAACAAAGCGCTCACCCTCCTAGCGTCGTCAGTGCCAGATGGGCAAATCACTGAAAGACAGCGCGAACTTGCAGCAAAGCTCAATGAAAAGACTCCGCAAATAACAATCGCGGAATGGCTCGCGACGCAACCTGCCACTATCGCCGAAGATCCGCGCCTTTCTGATCTAGAGCGTCGGTACGAAGAACTGCATGCCCTGGATCCAGAACGGGCTGCCAAATTTGATGAGCGGATGGAAAAGGTTCGTAGCGACCAATCTAACCGGCAGTCTCTGTTGATAGACAGCCTGTCCTTGGATCTTGCCTCCGAACGCCGAGCAGCTGTCGAGTATGCAGACGCCGTTGAGAGACTACTTGCCGTCAAAGCACAACTGCGAAATCATGACAGCCCGGCTGCAGCCTCGCACCTAGCCGAAGTCGAGGCCATTTTGGGTCGCTCAGCCCCACTCATCGAAATATCGAACGCAACCATAGCCGCCACAGCCACGGTCGAGGCTGCCCTACAGGCTCGCGCCGAACACGATCGGCGCCAAGCTATTCTAGCCGGTCTGGCTGACCTTGGGTACGAGGTGAAGGAAGGGATGCAGACTGCCTGGGTGGAGAACGGCCGAGTTGTTCTGAAGAGTACGAAGCGAGCAGGATACGGCGTTGAAATTGGCGGTGATCCGAGTAAGGGAATGCAACTCCGCACCGTGGGATTTGCCGATCAGGCGGAACCGCGCGATGCCGCAGCCGATATCTCTGCGGAGACGGAATTCTGCGGTGACTTTTCAGCATTGCAGGCCATGATCGCCGCCGACGGTGGAGCTTTGTCCGTCGTCAAAGCACTCGGCGTTGGCACGACGGCCGTCAAAAGGATTTCCCGTGCAGAAGATACCGTGACACAAGTGGCCGGAAAGTTGCCCCTAACTCGAAAATCGTAACGGTTGGGGCCCTTTGTTGGGCGCACCGATCCTATACTCGATCATCATGGCCCCCAAACCAAGTGCCGCTATGTCATTTGGACAGCCCGTCCTCCATGTACAAATTCAAAAACCGGGAGTCATGGGGTAACCGACCGATTGTTACCGCAGAGATTTCGCTTTGATGAATGGGGTCTGACGTTTAGCGATTAGACCCACGTTCTGGAAGTTAGGGGAACTGACGATTACACATAGCGACAAGAGACTTCAGCGCGGGCTCTTGTCGCTTTTCGGCCATCTCACTGATAATGTCGATAAAGCGCTGCGTCACCTTATGTGCCTCTTCTTCTGTGCCACCAACGGAGGTGACGTTAGCCTGTCCTTGTGTGTACGACCGGTTGAACCTCTCCATGTATTGCTTGGCACCGAGCTGGTCGCCGTCATCTTCGTAGGCGCGCACCAGCATGCGGAAGTACGCAGCGCAAACAATAGGTGTGTCGTCGTACGTGGAACGGCTTTTGAGATCCTGCGCCATCATCGGCGCAGCGCATAAGGTGACCGCGATCAAATTGCCAATGAACTTACTGAACATTTGCCGACAATACTCATTGAACGCTCTGTATTCAGCAATCGCAACATTTGGGATGAATGCAACTTAAAAGATATATTTCTGTCAATAAATTATAAAAAGCTGCTGCGAGATTTCGCTTTGAAGCGGGCGGCCAGCTCCTCGTCGTCGACAAAGCTATCGAGGAAGTCGTTTCATTCGTCGGTTGAACGGCGAGCGTAGGAGACCATCGGTCCCAGTTCCTCCATGCCGTCGTCTGTCAGCGCGGTGATGGATTCGTTCTCCCCGTTATAGACGCTGATGATGCTGCCGTAGGTCAGGTTATCATCGTTGGAGATGATTGCCCGGAGAAGCTCCGGATCCTCGCCGAGAATTTCAGCGATATATTTGATCGTGCGGACATAAGTGATTGTTGCCATCAGGCTGCCTCGGCGCAGATGGTGGCGACAGGCGACCAATTCCAGGGAAGCAGTTCGTCGAGGCGATTGATCTTGTGATCGTGGATGCGGTCGAGCAGATCGGCCAGATAGGCCTGCGGATCGAGGCCATTCATCTTGGCCGTTTCGATGATCGTCATGGCACGCGCCAGGGTCTCCGCCCCCGTGTCGGCTCCTGCGAAGAGCCAATTGCGTCTTCCAACTCCTATCGGACGCAGGGCTCGCTCAGCGGCATTGTTGTCGATGGCGACACGACCGTCGTCCAGAAACAGGCAGAGCGAGGACCACCGGCTCAGGCCATACCGGAGAGCTGTCGCCAAATCGCTCTTGCCCGGAATACGGGGCAATTGCGCTTCGGCCCAGACACGCAATGCTTCTACCTTTGGCTTGCTGAGCTTCTGGCGCGCGGTAAGGCGGACATCGGCAGGCTGACCCGCGATGTCGCGTTCGATGTCGTAAAGCGCGCCGATACGGTCGAGGGCCTCGCGCGCGATCTCGGATTTGTTCGAGGTCCAGATATCATGGAAGTCACGTCGCCAATGCGCCCAGCAGGCCGCCTCACGGAAGCGCCGTTTTCCGTCCGTATTGGGTTCGTAGAGTTTTCCGTAGCCTTTGTAGCCGTCTGCCTGAAGGATGCCACTTGCCTGCTTGAGGTGACGGTGGACGTGCTCTTCCTTCCAGTCGGGAGCAAAATAGTAGACCGCACCAGGCGGGGCTGCGCCCGCCCATGGACGCTGATCTCGAACATACGTCCAGATCCTGCCTTTCTTCACGCCTTTGCCTAAACCCCTATCGCGTAGCGAGCGATCCAGCACACGGATCGGGGTATCGTCGGCATGGAGGAGGTCACTACCCATGATCGCAGCCTCAATCCGCTCGATCAGAGGCTGAAGCACCTGCATGGCACGACCACACCAATCGACCAGCGTGCTATCGGGGATATCGGCGCCCATGCGGGCAAAGATCTCGTTCAGACGATACAATGGCAGATGGTCATCGAACTTCGAGACCAGGATGTAAGCCAGAAGTCCAGCCCCCGCCATGCTGCCCGGTATCGGACGGCTCGGGGCCGGCAACTGCACCATCTTCTCGCAGCACCGGCAGGACTTCTTCAATCGAGCGACCTCGACGACCTTCATCTGCGCCGCGATCATGTCGAGGATTTCGCTTACGTCTTCGCCAACAAGGCGCAGTTCACCACCGCAATCGGGGCAGCAGGTGCCAGGATCGAGTTCTTTGCGCTCGCGAGCCGCCTTTTCCGATACCCGCGGACGACGGCGCATAATCCTTTCGGGCGTGCTTGCCACAGGTGCGGCAGGCACGGCCTCATCGACCTCATCGAGCGGCTTCGTGCCGCTTTCCGCCGCGGCGATTAGAAGATCCTCGAGCGCCAATTCCAGCTGCTGGATTTCCCGTTCGATCTTTTCCGAGGACTTGCCGAAGACCTGTTTCTTCAGCTTGGCGATGCGGAGCCGCAGGGACTGGATCAACTGGTCATGCACCTGCAATGTCGCCGACATCTTCGCATTTTCCGCCTGCAAGACGGCGATCATTGCCTTCAGGAAGGCCGGATCATCGGGAAGATTTTGGGGCGCGCTCGACATGAACCTGACTACCATAGGTCAGGGGCGAGTATCCATAAAAACAAGCAGATTCAGTGAGATAAATTCAACCGACACGCGCCGGCGGGGCGCCCCAGTTCGGACGTCGCCAATCGATCCCTTCCCAAAGCATGGCCATTTGCGCCGTTGTCAGCCGGGCCGTTCCATCTGCTGCTGAAGGCCATGGAAACCGCCCCTTCTGCAAAATTTTATAGTACAGGCAGAAGCCCTGCCCATCAAAATAAAGCAGCTTCAAACGATCGCCACGTCTGCCTCGAAAGGCGAAGACCGCGCCGCCTGTCGGCTTCTGGCGCAATACATCCTGCGCAAGCGCAGCCAGGCCCTCTATTCCTTTGCGCATGTCCGTGATCCCGCAGGCCAGGTACACCCGCACGCCGGTCCCTGGTCCGATCATGCCGCCTCCACCGCCCGGATAAGCCGCGTCAGGGTGGCACCGTCCACAGCGCTGTCGAACCGAAGGCTGCGACCGAAGTTCAACCGCAACTCGATCATCCCAGACGGGTCTTGACGGTCTCCGCAGACCTCGGCCTGCACGGCGTTCATGTCCACCGGGACAAACACCGCATTCGCAGAAGACGACAAAAGTCCCTGCTTCTTCAGCTCACTACGCCAGCTGTAAATCTGCTGCCGCGTCACATCGTGTCGCTGCGCAACCTCAGTAACCGTCGCTCCGTCGATCCCAACCGACATGACAATCTCGAGCTTCTGTTCGTCGCGCCACCGGCGCCGACGTTCCTGCCCAAGAATCTCGACACGCATCACATACCTCGCCCAAGACACGTCGCTAACGACGTCGTTAAACACGTGTCTTAGGCCATCTACGCGCGGTCCGGCAGGCGGTGCCAATCGGGCGGTTACGTCATGGGTAACTGGTGTTCCGCTCCCTCATTGCCCTCGCCGCTCTGATCTGAGATCGCCTATCCATGGACGAGCAACGGGAGTTTCTCCATGGAGACTACATTGGAGGTTCTCGCGGCCAGGAAGTCTGGACGTGAGGTTCACCGGCACTGGCCGGGCGAGGTGAAGGCGCAGATCGTTTCCGAAAGCCTTCGGCCAGCTGCCATGGTGAATGAGGTCGCAGAGCGACACGGCCTGAAGCCTTGTTTGTTCATCAGCGCTGCAATGTCAAGGTGCGAGACCTCGATCCCTAGGCCGACCTCCGGTTACTCACAACTTCCACGCGGCAGCAATATCCTGTCGGGGGAAGAGGCACGTCAGTAAGGACGGCGCTTGGGCTAAGCATCTTTGGAACAGGTATAAGTGTCGGATTTAGTGCCTTCCATTGTGGTTCCGAAATTTGAGCTGACCTCCGCAATTCGTAGCGCATTTGCTACCGGTATATTTTTACCCTACCGGATTTAACCGGTCAGCGTTTCACCGCTAATAAACCATTTCCTCGCCATAATTGTCGCCGCGATTATTTCGCGATCAAATTTTCAGGTGGTTGAAGTGGCGTTCAGTAAGTGGCGTACTATTTTTTTACTCGCGGCGGGTCTGTCCTTTGTTGGAGGAGTTCAAGGGGCAACTTCCCAGCTCGACGAGGGATGGTGGGTCATTGTTGGGGCAACACAAGGCAGCACCTTTAACGACGAAGGCGCTTCGCGTATCCACACTCGAATCCAGAGATGTGGTTTCAAAGCCTTCAACGATTTCAGCGACAAATTCACCGGTTTCACCGAGCGTCTCACCGTTTTTGTCCTCGGACCATATCCGTCAAAAAAAGAAGCCCAAACCGTACGCGCGTCGGCCAGCAGATGCGTGCCGGATGCCTACATCAAGCAGGGGAGATATCTTGGTGAATAGCCGCATCCATTCCCATGCGGGTAATCTTATACTCAGCGCTTTCGCACTGATCGCGACGACAGGACCCGCGCACGCGGACAGCATTCCGCGGTACGACCCAGCTCAATATTGCAAGAAGGTCTCCCTGGCGGGGGGCGGCTCGCAGATGATTTACAATGGCTGCGTTGAAATGGAGCAGAATGCCTACGACGAGCTAAAGTCGATCTGGGACAACCTTCCAATTCAAGCCAAATCGTATTGCGACATGGTGGCACGCACGACGGATGGATCATACAGCATCTTGAAGGGATGCATCGACATGGAAACTGAGGCGTCCAGTTCCACGCCCAAATTCAAATTCTGAAAAACCGGCTGCAAGTCAGAGCAACTTCAGTCTTTCGGGATAGCATCGACGGGTCTCCTGTGGCCCAACGCTTTGAGTAGAAGATGGGAATGTAGCTATGGATCGTCGGGGCAGCGTGGCGGGTCTTAGCGGTCAAAGCGAAACGCAATCCAAGTGATAATGGCCACGCCGAAAGATCACTCACCAAGAAGGACAGAGAAGAACGCTTGATTTCGCTTCTTCGCATTGGCGACGAGGGTGTCGTATCCAAACGCTTGTATGAAAATCTCTTCATTGTCCCGGTAGCGGAAGAAAATCTCCGGGTTCCAGTCGTTCTTGAAGTCATGCTTCTTGAGAACCTTGACTAAGGACGGGGTTTGGTCGGCCACGATGAAAGCAAAGCGCCTGACGACACCCCGGAATGCGAAAAACGTTCCGTCTGTTTTCGTGATCGAGCCCTTCTCAGTCGCCTTCTCCAAGGTCTCGATCACCTGGAGAACAGGATCACTTTTGACGTTCCCGAAGCTGTAGTCATCCCGGCTCGGCCGCTTGAACTCAACGATTGTGATGGTCGTGCCATCGTTGTCGCCCAAGACCATGCTGTCATCGAAAAATGCAATATCGGTAACCTTGTCCCCGGTCTTTCGGCCACGTCCGTGTAGGGTGCGGTCACTGAAAATGTATGGAAGGAAGGCCAGGGCATCGTCGATCAGCCAAAGATTATGCTCAAAATAGCTGACATCGATGTTGTCCGTAAACCGCCGAAACACCAACTCATGGATGACGTCCTCGGGCGTCCGGCCACCATCCGCTCTAAACTTTCTGGCAGCTTCGACGAGTTCGATGACACTCTTGCGATGAATGACGTATTCAGCGAGTGCCTCCTTTTTATTTGCGTCGAGCGTGCCAGCCAGGCCCCCGATCTTCTCTCTGTAGCCTTCCGGGTTTTCCATGATGCTGGCAATCTGCTTGCTCAAATCGGTGGATGCTCGATACCGCTCTATAGCAAGGTCGGACACGAACTCTTCGGCTGACCAGTTGTTCGGCTTTGACGCCACGTACTCGCTGACGCTTCGCCCCTTCAAACCCAGGCGGAGGATCGGGTTTTCTTTCAACGCATCTGTCAGATCGCTGGACTGTTCACTCTTGATTTTGTCGATTTGAGCCGTCTCGGATTCCTGGATAATGTTACTTACCTTTGACACGATCCCTTCGACTGTCTTTGCTGAAAGAATCAGGCCGGTGCGAGGATCATTCAACCGGGTCTCGAAAGCCGCACTGCGGACGACAGCGATGACTATGTAGCTTTCGTTTTTCTCGTCGAGAAAATGAGGCTGCCCAAGTTTATTGGAAAGGTCGCGAGGGCCTCCCACAATACGATCGGCGGCGGAGAACAGCAGGCAGTGGTTTTTGAAGGACCTCGTCTTGGGAATTTTAGTCAAAGCGTATTTGACGGATTCCTGAATTCCGTCGATCTCAAACTCGAACTCACCAGACTTGAACTGGACGAAGACAGCTTTGAAATGCGCTTTCACATCCTGTGGCTCCGAGTCATCGAACTGGATGGTGATCTCGGGAAGCCAGCGATAAAGGAAATAGGGCAAAAAGTGGCTGGCGATAGAATCCGCGACATCCTTGAGCGGCAGCTCGCGCACAAGCTCATGCCAGGGCGAAAGAAGCTGGTCGCACACGACGGAAACGCCGGTGCCGTCGAGCCCAGGCGCGTCATCCAGGAACGTGAACTCTCTTTTTTGAAGGATATCGAATTGGAAGGAGCGCGTCTTCTGATCCGCAAAAAATTCGTATCGGCTATAGTAAATTGATCTGCCGAACACCTTGAACGCCATAAAGCGACCGAAGCCACGACCATGGGCTTTAAGCTTGTACCCCGAAAAAGGCGTCTTGAACGAGTTATAGTTCTCGTCGTTCAGACCAACACCGTTGTCGGTTACCGTGATCTTGAGCCGAAGCGGATCGTTTGGATTTTCGAATTTGATCGTAATTTTCCCGAGACTGCTGGCCTGCTCTTCCCCGAACTTGGCCTCAATGCCGTGCATTGCATTCGACACGGCCTCGAAAACAGGAAGTAGGAAATCATGCAGCGTCAGGGATAGGTGCGTGCGGGAAAGCACAGCCTGCATATCCGGCTTGATAAGCTCATCCGTTTTGACTGCTACGGTATCCACGGCGCCCCTCTCTTCCCCACCGACGCAACATAGAGTTTTCCACACATGCGCTGCAAAAAGCGACTACCGCCTGTTGGAGTTCGCGTCGCAAGCATGCCACTGCATCTGGTAGCCATATTCGTTCTTGTGCCCATAGCACCATCCAACACGATCAAGCTTGGCATCGAGTTCCGACCGACGCTCGCAAGCACGCTTCGTTTTCGCACTCTCTGGCTCGGTGCTTCCGCGACATTCATCGTTCTCGTCGTACCACTGCTTTATCAAGCGTGAGGGTGCAACCTGACCTTTGTCCGATGCGATTACCTTGCTGTTTTCAGACGCAATCCGCTGCGTTGCAGGGTCCCATGTCATAGAAAAGGACGCGATTCCCGATGAAGTCTTGTTTCCAGCGACCGCGCGGGCAAACCACTCGACCTCCCCCGTTACTTCGCACGTTGCACCACACGTAACGATTTCAGATCCGGGGCGAACGCTATAAGCTCGATCCGGCCACCGATCCGCGAACGCAGTCTTGTCCCGCATGACGTCTTCAAGGCCCAAGGTTTTACCGTAGTAATTGACTTCGGAGCCGTAGGCTCGCCGCATGAATGGAATTGCCGTCTCGTTGGCTGACGACCAAGCGTTGTGATACCGCTCAACGAATTGGAGCACCTGTTCCCGGGCATCGGGGGCTGTTGCAGAAGCTTGTTCCTGGGGCGACGGGCTGGTGACAGGAGGCGTCGATGACGGCACGTCTTGTTTTTCGGACCCGATCTGGGCATCAATTGACGTAGTCATCCTGTACTGTACCATTTCGCTGGAGGTGAGGTACCTCATATCGGCGCTGTCGACTGACAGGCTGATCTGAAGCAAGTCAGAGCTGACGCCCATCTCCCCTAAATATTTGATGATCTCGGCGGTCATGGCCTGCACGGCGGAGACAGCGGTATTGCGGTCAAATCCCGCATCCTCAGCAAAGGACGACTGGTGAACTCCAATCGAGCCAGCCTCGGCTGACCTGTGGACCCCGCCGATAAATGCCAGCGCACAGGCCGATGCGCACTCAGATGAACGAATTTGCAGTGTGTCCGCACCCAAGGCTCGGATCATTCGTCCAAACTTCATGGCCGCGACGACATTTCCGCCAGGCGACTGAAAAGTGATAAAGCTCGGCTTTAGTTGTAGGAATTCAGATACCAGGCGTGATGGATCGTCCGACTGCTCGAATTCGCCCTTAACGATCAGCACCGCTTTGTCGCCAGGTAGAATCAAATGATCATACGTTATCTGCGCCTGAGCTGGCTCCACCGCCAACAGCATCACACTTAAAAGACCGAATGACACGGCCTGCCGCATGGCTACACCCAAGTCCCTTACCCACTAACGCGTGTGGAAGTGTAACCAGAAACCGTCTTTGCCAGCAAACGTATAAGCTCGGATGAGCAGGCATTTGCTCGGGGTAGTTAATATGACGCCGATATAAAGACGGATGCCTACGATACTGCGTAGACGATGGTGTCCAACACGTGCACTCAGTTCGATGGATGAACCTAGCAGAATGGCCGTCCTCGGCGGGCGGGGGTCGTCACACAGTACAAAGACAAACCCCATTATCAGTCGCGGTATCTCATCCCCGTGACACGGCACGGATATCGGACCTCATCGGATCCCCGTCACCGGACGGTTCCGATCAGGGAGCACGCTGCAAATTTTTATCTACGGGTTGGTAGAGAATTATTCACACGACGAGGCGGAAGCACTACGGGCTGGAACATCCGTCTCAGTCATCCTCGTCCGGCATTTCCTAGAGTGAACTACATGTGGCTTCAACGCACTACATGTGGGCCAATTGCACGCTCTGCCAAGGTGTTGACAGCTTTTTTAAATCGAATAATTCCGATGTCTGCGGAATCACATTGCCAAAGCCGACCCGGCGAAATCCCGGACCGCATCAGGCAGGACTTTGTCCGCAGTCATCGGCGGATTATTGGGAGGTGCGAATGACCTATCACGGATTCTATACGTTACAGGAGGTGATGGTGATGACCTCGATGTCCGAAAGGACCATAGGGCGGTTGGTCGAAAAAAAGCGCTTTCCGCCGAAGGAGCGTATGTCTCCTGGTCGGGTCGGCTTCCGGAAGCTCGAATTCCACCGCTGGGAGGCGGCTCCGTCAGCCTACCGGCCGCCGGACCAACGAGATGATAATGGGTAAGACGTGCGTGGATCCCGCCACCGCCGGATCCCGCTCAGCAAAAATAGCGCCTCTCCTGGGCCAGCCTCGGCACCAGGTCGAGCGCACCTAACCTCAGCGCGTGCACGATCTCATCGAACCTGCTGCCAAGGAGGTCCCTCGAGGTTTCCGTCCAACATCGCGTCCACGGGATACCATAGAATGGACTGTAGGCGACGAGCCTCAAGCGACCCGATGGGCGATCCTGTAATGATGACCAGGTCGGTCCGACGTAATCCGAGTTGCGGTATTCGCTTTTCCGGATGAACCTGCCGCCGACATATTGCATGACGACCGCTTCGCTCGTTTCGACCACCGACAGCCCGATCGGTACACCGAAGACGTAAGCAACGGTGGGCCGGAGCGGCGACCACCGGACAGCAGGGCGCGCTTCTTCGATTTCCTCCTCTCGGGCGTCGACCGGTATGCGGATCAGTTCCTCGGACGCCGAAGCGATCACCACGCTATGCCCCGCCAGTTCCATTCGCAAGAACAGTTCGTTCGCGAACTTCAGGCACTTGATGCGTGTTTGTCGCGATGTCGCCACGTCGGCCAGAAGCTTCCTGTGCGGATTGAGATAGCCGCCGTCGTCTCCTGCGTCCGCGGTCTGCAAATGCGCCTCGGCCTCGGCAATCAGCTTGTGCGTACCCCTCGGCCGCGCCCGTCGTTTGTCATACTGTCCGGGTTGGCCCTCCGGGCGCAGAACCGGCGCCTCGAAGCGCGGCCGATGCGGTTGCCTCACGGCTCCTCCCTTGGACCAGATCTGGTCCATTCCCGGCTCCGGTTGCGGAAGCGGTGGCCTCGGAGTGGCGCGACCGACGGCGTGTTTCGCCCAGTAGCCAGGCGGCGGGCGCGGCACGGCGAGCTTCTGGCAGAGCCGCGTGATATAGGAGTCCGAAATACCGATCCGCTTTGCGAGTTGAACCCCGGGGATGGACCAGACCAACTCGTACATCTCTTCCCGGGTGATCATGTCGTCCTCCGTCAGTCATTAATGATTGCGTCAAGCGGATCGTCCACGAAATCCGATGCGGAACCCTCGACAATGGCCAGAAGTCGCTTCGTGAACACCGCCAGCGCTAGCCTTGCTTGCGGCAGAAAGTCGCCCTGATTGTAGACGGCAGCCATTCCCTGCTGCTGATGGCCGAGGATGTACTCTGCGACCTCCTCTGCAATGCCCAGTTCGGAGAGCGCGGAGCGGACCACCCGCCGCGTGTCGTGGAGGACCCATGCGCTCATGACCGCGCGCGGATCAAGCTCCCGCAATTCTGCCTCGACCTTCGCACGGAAGGCCTTCAGGGCCTTTGAGGACAAGCAGATCGGCGTTTGTCCTTTGGTTGCGCTGAAGATGCAGGCTCCGTGTCCTTCGCACTGATTGCGACGCAACTCATCCAGCAGCGTCATGGCTTCCAAGGTCAAGGGCACCTTGAGGTCGCCCAGTTGGGCACCGAGCTTCCTGCGGTCTTTCGGTACGGTCCAAACTCTTCGGTTCCGGTCGACTTCGGGCCAGCGGGCTCCTGTCACTTCGGATTTCCGCCGCCCTCCGGCCAGAAGGACAAATTTTAAATACGGTCCGTAGGGGTAAGGCGTCGCTTCGGCGGCCCGCCAGTACGCCCTCAGTTCCAGGGGGTTGAGTTTGTTGCGGCGGACCGGCTTCCGAAGCTTGAGTTGCCTTGCCGTGACATTGGCCATCGGGTTGCCGGTCAGTCCATATTCCTGGCGCAGGTCCGGAGACGCTGCCCAAGAAAAGAAAGTCCGAAGGTGGGCCAGTACGTTGCGTGCCTTCGCCGGGGCGGGCCTGTCGCGGACGGTCTTTATGACCCGAGACAGTTCCGCGTCGGTTACGTCGGCGATCGGCCGGTCGAGAAGTTCGTCATTGGCAGGGTCGAGGACGTCGTGGCGGATCTCGGAAGCGTCCTTGGCGGCGTGCAGGTTCATTTCCCTGTCCGGGAGGTAGGCGAGGTAGTCCTCGATCGCCGAGCGGAAGGTCCGCCGTCTCTTCAGTTTTTCCTCCTGTTCCTCGCGTTCCTTTTCTTTCTTCGGGTTCAGACCGTGATCGACCTGCCGGTTCCAGTCCTCAGCGATCAAGCGTGCGGCCTCGAGCGAGGTTTCCGGAAACACCCCTATCGTCAGGCGTGTCGTGTTCTTTGCTCCACCGAACCGGGCCGCCAGGACGAAGACCTTCCTGCGGCGGCCCACCCGTACGAACAAATTGGCGGTCAGGCCATCGGGGACATCGTATCGCTTACCACCGGGCGCGGCGGGAAGTGCCGCGATCCGATCGTTGGTCAATTTGTGGGGTCTCTTCTTGTTCATGGTCGCGCTCCATTTTGTTTCGGGCGGCGAATTGGGCAGCACACCAACGGTGGAATGGCGCCGGGGGACCAAACAAAGAAACCACCAAGTGTTGACCAACTCAATGATTCCAATATGTTCGCGTGTTCATGACCGGCCATGACGATCCCTGGCTGGGATCACGCTTCCGGCTCATAACCGCTTGGTTGGGGGTTCGAGTCCCTCCGGGCCCACCATTTTTTCTGCAAGCTCCTGTTTTTTATGTATATTTTTGATTTGCAATGTAGCCGGACGCGGATTCTCGGAATTTCGGCACGTGATCTGGAATTTTATCTGTGAGTTTTGTCATGACCGCTGGTGCACTTGGGAAGATGCAACGCCACCTCGTCACCTATCCCAGACTCGAGAGACACACGATAAGATGCTATTGTCAGCGCTATAGACGCGCTGCAGTCCACCGCAAACGGAAAGGGCAAATGGTTCCATATAGTTTTGCATGTCCGTGTGGGAGTGGCAGAACGTCCCTTGCCTGTTGCGAGAAATGGCCGGGGCACTTTTATAAAAGCCCATACGAAATCCCTTTTGGCAATTCCGGTTATAGTCATTCGAAGTGTTACATGAGTTTTACGTGCGACTGCGCGTCAAAGCGATCCAGCGAACATCTTATGAGCGATGGTATCCTGAAGCTGATCGGGCCTCTTGAGCCGAAGACACACCGATATACCAGGACTGGGAAAGCTTTTCCTGAACCTTATCCCCTGGCAGAAACGGCGAACGTGTTGTGCAAGCGGCATAACGAGATGTTCGGCGCAGCTTTTGACGTTGTGGGTATCAAGGTAGCGGCAGCGGTTGAAAGCGTCTTTAAAGACACCGCCAAAGGCGAGCACGTCCTCGTGAATGGCCAGGACTTCGAGCGGTTTCTCTTTCAGCGGCTGGCAGCATATTATTTTGCGAAAATGTTCAGTATCGAAGGGGTGCGAGATGAGGCTACTCTCTCATCCGACTTGATCGAGAAGGTAATGTTGAAGAGAGAGCTTCCCGACGGTGCGGGCCTTTATCTCACCGATCCGCCAGCGCACCACGATCCACATCGAGCGGGTTATGAAGTGGCAATGCTACGGGCATCCAAAATCGACAGTAACGTGGCGACGGTGAGCGGCATCAGATTTTCCATTCGGGACATCGCGTTTGTGCTGATCCTAGACAATACAATCTTCCCTGTTATCAAACTGCGAATGCACCGTCCGAAAGGGCTTCTCTATACAAATCGAAAGACCGGGTGGCGAAAAACTCTCATACAGTTTTGTTGGCCCCATGGCATGTCGAAAAGCGAGGCAGAGTTTCGGTCTATGAGTCGAGCCGGACAGCAATAGCTTACTGCTCAACGCGGCTTCGCGGTTTGACCGTGCCCCTTGCCTGCCGCTTAAGTTTCATCCACGCTGATGTTAATCACCGAGCTGGTGACGAAGCCCAACGGGACAGCTTTTAGAACTTCACGCCGATACCGAACTTGAGCTCGTGCTGGTTGAGATCGACGTCGACACCGAGAATGTCTTTCTCGCCGAAGTCATTATACCGATACTCGCCCCGGGCGAAGATGTTGTTGGTGATGGCAAAGTCGACGCCGGCGCCGACGGTGTAGCCGTTGAAGGTCTCGGTTTCCTTGTCTAGCCCCGGCAGGTCAACGTATCCACGCGTAGCGGTCCAGCCAGCCGCGCCATAAAGCAGCGCTCTGTCAAAGGCGTAGCCGACACGACCACGAACAGCGCCGGCCCAATCGGTGCCGACATCCGCGCCAAGCGCTTCCTCTTCGTTCCAATTGTATTCGAGGTTGCCCTCGATGCCGACAACGATGTTGTTGTCGAACTGGAAATTGTAACCTGCAAATGCACCGAAGACGCCGCCGTTGAAATCCTGGGAATCGCTGGCGCCGCCGGCGCTGAAGTCACCGTTTAGCCAACTAGCGCCGCCATCGATGCCGAGATACGGGCCTGACCAGGTGAAAACTGGCGCAGCCGCAACAGGCGCGGCCGGGACGTCCTGCACTGCATCCGCTGCAAAGGCGCTCGTTGCGACGAGTGCTAGAAAAGTGGTGGCGATCGTGAGCTTCATGTTCGTGACCCCATGTCTTGCAACACAACTGGAGGATACAGCCTCGTTCAACAAATAGCTGTAACGCCAAAGACACACTCGCATAACTGCACGGTAGAGAACATATCCGCCGAAGCGATCATGGCAAGTATCGCACCCTCTAATAACTGCACGAACGCCCATCGCTTGGCCTGAACCCACCACCGCAGGCCGGGTTGAGCGGCTGACTCTCGTAGTAGTAACCGCCATCGATCGACGAAGTCTGGTCGATGTATCCTGACGATGTGCAGGCCGAAATGAGCGTGGCAAGGCTGATCAGCGTTCCGGTCGCGATCAATGCGAAAAATCGGTTCATCTGAGCTTCTCCTCGGGGCATGGCTTCCACCCAAACCGTACAATTTACACGCCGCGGTGCAGAGAGCATTGATCTGCGGCAATCGACTGCCTCCGGCGGGTTCTTGTCACGCTAAAGTGATCGCTTTTCTACCCGCCTTTCCATGACCATGCGCTGTCACATAACTGTCATGCAAAATTGCCCGTTGTTAAGGCAGCCTGCGCAAAATATATGCCGCCAGCTAACAAAAAAAAGAATGAGTGAACTGCCATGAGCCTACAGAAACTTTTCAATCGCAATCTCCTGACCCGTTTTGTTGCCGGTCTCGGTGCGGTTCCCCAGCGCATTCGCGAGGCCCGCGAAGAGCGTAAGCCCGCGATCCATCCCTCCTTCATGGATGATTTCGGCGCCTGAGGCGCGGCGGGTCCTTCGATCCGCTCCCGGCTTCAGCCTCTGGTTTTGCGCAATCCTATCGCAAGACCGTTTCACAGATCTGCGCGACAGCGTCAGCCGCCCAATGCCCCGGCCGCCGGGTGAGGTAAAAGACCTCCCCGGGGTTGCCGCGCATTCTCAGTTGATCGCAGGTGCAGACGGTTCGCCCCAGCTGGAAATGGGTTGACCGGCCTTGGTCGGCACCCTGGCGTCGTAGAGTGCCAGCGAAGCCTGGAGCTGGCGCATATCGTTGCAGCGGTTGATGATGCCGCCGATATATTGCACGCAGTCGCTGGCGCTGCCCTGCACCGACCCCGTGGCCCAATCCTTGACGATCCCGTCGGCGCCGACCAGGAAATAGGAAAGCCGGTTATTCTCGGAAATCGTGGAGCTGCCGACCAGGCCGACGAAGTTCGTGCCGGTCTCGGTCCTGGCGGCGGGCGCCATATGTCGGTAGATCGTCATGCCGTTCTTCAACGGTGTTGCGCCGATCATCGGCCCGAAGGTTGCTTCGGAGCCGGAGAGCCGCGCCATCGGCGATTGACCGAGATTGGCGACCTCCACATAGGGTTTGCCCAGCGCATAGCTGGTGTATGAGCGGTTGGCGGCGTTTTCGGCCTTTTCTGCCACCTGGCTGCAGCCCATCAAACAGATGGCGAGGCCGATCGAAAGAATTGTCATAAAGCGCATGCTGCCCCCTTGCCGGACATGGCGTGTCCTGAAGCCCCTGTTGCTTAACCCGCCGTCATTGCTAGCAGCTTTGCGGGATTTGGGAAGGTGAGCGTTGGAAGATGCAGGAATGCAGGCCTTCCGTGCCACGCCCCTTTGCCCTGCGGGGCATCCCCCCACCGGTGGGGAGATCATAAGTGGCGAAATCTTCGCGTCTCTCCAGCGTTTCGCCGGGCTGAACGCTGATCGTTTGGCGGGCGATCGCACCCAGCCAATCCCCCGCTTGTGGGGTAGATGGCCGGCCAGAGCGGGCGGCCACGGAACGCCTACTCCTCCCACGCTCACATTTTTCTCCCGATCCGTCACCGCCCCCTTCCCTTCCGCCGCAATAGCTTCACAATCAACCGACAGAAAGCTCATCGGGAAACGACAACTAGGGAATGAAACATGGCGCCGATTCTGTCCAAGACACTTGTGATGACTGCCCTTCTGGCCCTGCCGCTCGGCAGTGCCGCGCCTGTATTGGCGCAGGAAGCAAAGCCGCGTGAGGCGGTGATTTCGGTGACGGGCGATGGCGAATCGTCCTTGGCGCCCGATATGGCCGTCGTCAATCTCGCCGTCGTCAAGCAGGCGAAGACCGCCCGTGAAGCGCTCGACGAGAACAACAAGGCGATGAATGACGTGCTGAAGGCACTGAAGGACGGCGGCATCGCCGAGCGCGACCTGCAGACCTCGGGCTTCTCCATCCAGCCGCAGTTTAATTATCCGCAGCCGGTCGATGGCCAGCAGCAGCAGCCGCAGCTGATCGGCTACCAGACTATCAATTCGGTCACTGTGCGCCTGCGCGATCTTTCCAAGCTCGGCCAGGTGATCGACCAATCGGTGACACTCGGCATCAATCAGGGCGGCGACATCCAGTTTACCAACGACAAGCCGGATGCGGCGCTCGAAGAGGCGCGCAAGAACGCCGTCGCCGAAGCCGTCAAGAAGGCGAAAACGCTGAGCGAAGCCGCCGGCGTCAAGCTCGGCCGCATCATCGAAATCAACGAGAATGAGCCGCGCCCGCTGCCGCAGCCCGCTTATCGCGCCACGATGATGAAGGAAGCCGACGCAGCCGTTCCCGTCCAGGGCGGCGAGAACAATTACACTGTCAGCGTCACCGTGACCTTCGCCATCGAGCAGTAAACGGAAGCGCGGCGCGTCTTTTGACGCCGTGTGCTGACTGCTGGCGGCCGCCTGCTAGCGCCGATGCCCCTCACCCTAACCCTCTCCCCGTTCTGACGGGGAGAGGGGACGTGCCCTACGAGAGCTCCGCGGGGAACAGAGAGCTAGCGAGTTATCCCCTTCGCCCCGCCGGAGCGGGGAGAGGTGCCGGCAGGCGGATGAGGGCTGATCTCATTATTTTCATCGACAGGACAGCCGCGGCACAAGGCCCAGGAAACGGAGCTCCTGCCTTTAAACTGAACGCCGCGCGCCCTTCCAGGCGCGCGGCTTTGGAATCTCACAAAGAAACCGCCCGTGCCGGCTCAGCGAGACGGGCGCAGGACAATCAGCGACGCAAAGCGGGGCAGCCGCGGACGTTGGCGAAGCTCATTTCATCGGGGCCGCGGCGGGTCCAGCCCTGAACGATGACGCGGCGCGGGGTGATGTCGACGACGCGCGGGCGGCGGAAGCCCCAATCGCGGGCGAGATCTTCCGCCAGCCGCGGATCGCAGCCGCGCGGGCGCCGGCCGAAGCCCGGCGGCGGAGGCGGACGGCGATAATCGCGCGGCGGATCACGATCCTGATCGCCGATAATGATACTAAATTGAGCGGCCGCCGGGACCACCGTGCCGGCAAGAGTGCCTGCGGCAAGCATGGCGGCAAGACCCGCCTTTGCCAGAAACTGCATCATCGAAAAACCTTTCGTTCTATAGTCGTCGGTGCGGTCGAGCCGCCCTCCCCACTCTCCGCATCACGCCGAGGCGTCAGTGGAATCACTTATACAAATCGGAGAAGAGACGGCTGAAAGTGTCGCCGTCAAGGCGAAAGGGCAAGCGCACATAGGCGCTTGCCGTGCAATTTTCAACGCCGGATCAGCGGGCAGCCGCGGACATTGGCGAAGACCATCCTGTCCCAGCCGCGACGATCGCGCCCGGCGACGACGACGACACGCGGCGACATGCGGGTGATGTGGGCTCTGCGCAGGCCGAAATCGCGCGCCTTGTTCACGGCGTGCATCGGCGAGCAGCCGCGGATTGGACGATAATATTGCGCCTCGACGATGAAGTTTGTCTGCGGCCCTGCGGCTGCCGCCGTGGAAACAGTGGCCGGAATGGATGAGAGGGCGAGCACTGCGGCAAGGCAAGCCTTGGTGAGGAAATGCGTCATGGAGTGTCTCCGTCGATTGGTCTTTTAAGCTCTCCCATAAGGGATTGCCTCGACACTAAATGCGGCAAGCTGAATGCTGTTCGAACCGACCATTCAGTTTGCATTCACAAGAAGATGAGCGGTTTTTGACGGCTCTTCTTTCGATCGGGATTCGCGTGATCTCTCGTCTGAAGGAGATCGCTCATCACCCGCCCCCTCCTTCGAGGCTCCGGCCTATGGCCTATGGCCTACGCGCCTGAGGATGAGGGCTGATCGTGGTGCCATGGGGCTGGTGGGCTGATCGGTGTGCCGCGTGGTCGATGGCTGATCGCCGTGCCATAGCCTCGGCAAGGACGCACGGCGTTCTCAGGCCCCGAGATGCAGCACGATTTCGCGCTGGTGCGGCCGGTCGCGGTGTTCGAAGAGATAGAGGCCCTGCCAGGTGCCGAGCGTCAAGCGTCCCCTGGCGACCGGAATGCCGATCGACACCTGCGTCAGCGCCGCTTTGATATGCGCCGGCATGTCGTCCGGCCCCTCGGCCCTGTGCACGATCCAGCCCATCGATGGGTCGGAGGCCGGCGGCACGAGCCGACGGAAGAAGGCGAGAAGATCGGTGCGCACGTCGGGATCGGCATTTTCCTGGATCAGCAGTGAACAGGATGTGTGGCGCACGAAGACGGTGAGAAGCCCCTCGTCCCGTCCCGAGGCGCTGACGAAGGCCTCCGCCTGATCGGTGAATTCGTAAAGTCCCTGGCCGCGAGTGGACAGGGTGAGGATTGTCTGGGGCACGGGCATTCTCCGTCTCGCAATGACATTGTCCGCGAGTTGGCGCGCCGTGACGGCCAAGTCAATGGCCGTCGCATGGGCAGATCGATGCCCGCCATCGGCTAAGGCCCATTCACCAGCTTGAGGATGAGCTGCTGGATATTGCCGCCGTCGCCCATTTCGACCTTGTCGAAGTCGCGGCCGCGCTGGCGCTGCTTTGCGGAAATCTCGCCGAGGCGTCGGGTCAGTTCGACCCTGATCTTCTTGCAGTCGGGGTCGTCGGCAACGGTGAAGCCGACGCTCATCGCCTCGATTTCCTTAACCATGTCCTTGATGGTTTCGCCGTGCACCCGCTCATGCGCGGCAACGCCTGAAATGAAGCCATCCCAGCTGGTCTTGACGGCTGGCGGCAGCGGGGCCGAGGGCTTAGGCAGTGTGTAGGTGATGATGAGCTTCGGCCGGTTGGTGACGATGGCGCAGGCATTGCCCTGCGGCTCGTACTTGCGGGTCCAGGTGAGCTTAAACGTTGTATGCGCGATGACCCTGCCCGTCACGCCGGCTTTGGGGCCCTGTGCCCCGATCGATTGATAAAGTTCGGCGCCGGTCTTGCCTGAAATCGAATAGGGCCGCACCTCCTCGATCGCCTGCCATTCGCTCTGCGCCGCGGCCGGTAATGCGGAGAAAACTGCCGCCAATAGGTTGGGTAGAAAAGTCTTCGTCACGCATCGTCCCGCCAAGTGATTCCCGCCACCCTAACGGCGCCGTTCCTCCCTTTCAACGCGCATGCGATGCGGCAGATATCAGCGCGGCTCTCTGGAGATGCTGAGATAGGCGGGGTCGAATTCGGCGATCTCCTGCAGGCGTTCCCAATCGACGATGGTGATCGTTCGGTTCTCCCAGGTGAAGGCGCCCTCGCGCCTGAGAGCCTGCAGCGTCTTGTTGAGGTGGACCACCGATATGCCGAGCACGTCCGCCATCTCGATCTGCGTCAGCGGAAACTGAAAGCTTTCGCCCCGGGTGCGCCTGACGACCTTCAGCCGCATGAAGAGTTCGCAGACGAGATGGGCGATCTGGGCGCGTTTGGAGCGCCGCCCCATGGCGACGATCCATTCCCGGTGAATGGCGCCGTCGACCAGCGTGTCGAGCCAAAGCAGCCGCGTCAAATGCGGCATGCGCTCGGTGATCGCCCTCAAGTCGGCATGATCGGCCAAAGCGACGTGGCAGGGTGAGAGCGCAACGATGCCATGATCCATTACCTTGACGGGAAAAGCATGGAGGTCGACAAAGTCGCCGGCAACATGAAGTGCGGTGATCTGCCGGCTGCCGTCCGCCATCACCTTGTAGCGCGCCGCGAACCCATCGAGCAGCAGCGTGCTGAAGGGCGGCCGGCTGCCTTGGGAAACGAGATCTTCTCCGACGGCGAATTGCCTGTCCTTGACGAGGATCGACCGAAGAAGGTTTTCCTCCTCGTTTGATAGCACATCACGGCTTCCAAGGTTCAGCAACAAGGGTTCAATCACGGTCCTGTCTCCCGCTATCGCAAGGGCTCGGGGCCGTCTCGGTGCAACCTGTATTTTCTATAGGAATCAAGGCCTAGCCTCGGGAACAATTGTCTTCATTGGTTATTTCCTCTCTGACGCGCAGGAAAGAACATGGCTCGCTACTATTTCGATCTACACAACGGGGAAGGTCCGACCCGCGACGAGCACGGCACCGAGCTCAAATCTCGTGAAGACATCCCCAAAGAGGTGACCCGCATCCTGCTGGACGTGGCGCGAGACGAATTGCCGGCAGGTGACCGCATGACGATTGCCGTTACCGTCCGCGACGAGCGCGGCGATCCTGTCACAGTCGCCAGTCTCGTCTTCAGCAATGAATGGGTCGACGTCATTCGATGACGGCCTCTGGATGCCGGCGGGTCCCATATAGGCATCAATCCAACTGTTCGATGGATGCGCTCTAGCTCCTTGCTTTCATGCATGTCGTCATCCGCACACTTCCGGGAGCGACATGCATTAAGACCCACCCCGGCGGGCGGCAATTAAATTTGACATAGTTCCGCGAGTGGCCCGAAAGCGTCGACGGGCATTTCTCCGGTTGAGGTCCGATCGCTTCTATTTCGCGATCTCTTCCAGAATCAGCCGAATTTCCGCAAGCGGTTTGCGGCTTTCGTCGAAAAGTTCGACCGAAAGCATGTTCAAAGGCGCAGTGGGCAGGCCTTCGGCTGCCATTTCCGCGAGGACCCTTCGCGCCTCTGCCTTGGCAGCCTCGACGGATTCGAATTCGTATCCGGTCTCGGTGCCGACACCATCGCGATCGAAGAGCTGGAAGTGGAATTTCGGCACGGCATGCTCCTTCGATGATGCCCCTAACGATGCTGAAGGCGACAGGTTCCGGCCGAACGATTTTCAGCGCCCGCCATCCGGCGATCCTCAGAAAGCGCCGGCCTCGGGCGAAGCCAATTCCTCGATTGCGTCGACACGGTCGGGATAGAAGGCGAGATGGTCCTTGATGTTGCTGACGGCGGCATGCGGGGCTTCATAGGTCCAGGCCGCGTTCTCGGAGCGTTTGCCGCCCAAAGCAATACTGTAATAAGAGGCATCGCCCTTGTAAGGGCAATGTGTGGCGTGATCGGTGCGCTGAAGCAGCGACATGTCGACATCCCTGCGAGGGATATACTGGACCGGCGGATAGGAAGCCTCGCGCAGCGTCAGCGCGTTGCGGCTGTCGGCAATCCTCCGGCCGGCGACGGTGACGACGACGCGGCAGGGATTGTGCTCGACGGTGATCGGATGGTCCGGCCCGGGAATCTTGATCGACTTGTCCAACATGGGTTCGTCTCCAGAAGATAGGATGCCCCTGAGATAGGGCGCGCATGCCGCCGGCCCAACCCCCGAGCGTTTCCTTCCCTTACACCTGGAATGCGAAACGCGGCGATGCCTGACTGAGGGCGGCGGTCGCCGCTGTCACCGACCAGTGACGCGCGAGCGCATCCGCGAGCGTCGCAACCAAGCTGGCGGTTTCCTCGCCGGCCCCGGCATGCAGCGCCTCGGCGACGATCAGCACCGAGCGCGTCGTCTCCCGCACCGCCGACAGGCCGCTCTGCCGGTTCGTCCAGCGGCGGGCATGTGCTCTGCCTTCGTCATCCGCGAAGATCACCTCGTCCGGCAACGGATATTCGCTTTGACCGCTGAAGGTGAGATAGGTCTCATGCCCCGTTGCATGCCGCACCTGGAGATCGCCGGCAATGTTTTCCGTATCGAAGACGGCGACAGGAATGGCAAATGCGAGCGAAATCGCATTGCAGAGATCGATGAGCGGATGAAGGCGCGGCAGGGCGTGCTCCTGGCGGAAGCGGCGCAGAAGCGCCTCGGAGGCCGAGCGATACTGCGTCGGCTTCAAGCCCATGCGGGAAAAGCCGCGCCGCCACGCCTGGATCTCCGGGAATTCGCTTTCCTGGGCCTCAGCCAGGCGGGCCTCGGCAATCGCGCTGAAACTTGCGACCGCCTCTTCGACGTCTGCCGCCGCATCAATGCCTTCGGCAAAAAGCGCGCCGGCGCGAAGCTCCGGAAAAACCTGCCATATCGCGTCGGAATGGCTGAATTGCATGGTCATTTCCCTTCGATGAATTTCCTGTGGTTTCCTGCAAAGGCAAGCCCGGACACGGCCGCCAGCACGCTGGCGATGCCGGCGATCTGGTTGAAGCCGACTGGCTCACCGAGGATGACGAAGGCGAGCATGACGGCCGAAACCGGCGCAAGCGCGGTGAAGAGCGCGGCTTCCGTGCCGCTCACCCTCTCTGCCCCCGCATACCACAGCAGAAAGCCGCCGACGGTCGGCACCAGGGCATAATAGACGACGGCAGCGGCAGCACTGGCTGAAAACCCATGCGTGAGGGGCGCCTCGAAAATGGCCGGAACGATCGAGACGGCGAAGCCGATGCCGGTCATCAGCGTCGACTGGGCAAGCGGCGGAATGTCGACGGTGAGCCGCTTGTTCAAGAGAATGAACAAGCCCTCGCAGATAACCGCGAGGAAAATCAATGCATTGCCGGCAAGCGAACCGCCAGTCGCCTCCGGCGTGAAGGCGATCGAAAACACGCCGGCGCTCGCCAGCGCCACGGCCAGAAGCAAGGCGCGCCCCGGCCGTTCGCGCAGCAGCAGGATCGAAACCGCCGCCGAGACCACCGGCAGCGTGCCGACGATGACGCCCGCATCGGCGGCCGAGGTCAGCCTGAGACCTGATATCAGCAGAGTCGTATATCCGACACTGCCGGCGCCGGCCTGAATGACGAGGATGAGACGGTCATGGCTGGAGAGCTTCGGCAACCCCGTTCCGCTTGCCCGCATCAGCAGGAAGAAGACGGGAAGAGCGAGGGCGAAGCGCAAGGCGGTGGCGGTGAAGGGCGGCAGTCCCGAAGCAATGATCTTGCTCGCGATGACAGTGCTGCCGACCGTCAGCATGGCCAGCGCCAGATAGAAATAGCCTTGAACCTGTCTCGACATTCCGCGCCTCCGATTGGATACGCCGAAGAAACAGCAGCGAGCGGTTCGGGTCTTGAACGAAATTGCAGTTGTATGAACCAAAGCAAGGTGGCCAGCCTCGTCCTTCGAGGCCCCCGCGGGGCGCCTCAGGGTGAGGCTGGAGAGAGGTCGCAGGGCGCGGCACTCACGAACAGCCATCGCCCAATGCGGCCCTTGCGAGGCACGGGATGAGGCTGGAGAGAGGTGGCAGCGCGCGGCACCAGGAATCAGCCTTCCATCGCTCAGAGAAAAGCGCCGGCGTAAAGCCGCGGCGACAGGCCGTATTTGCGCACGAAGACGCGCGTCATGTGGCTCTGGTCGGCAAAGCCGCTGGCAAAGGCCGCTTCCGCAAGCGGCGTGCCCTCAGCGATCAGCCGCCGGGCGAGATGGATGCGAGCCTGGACAAGATAGGCATGCGGCGTCAATCCGGTCGCCCTGGCGAAGCCGCGCAGCAGCTGGAAGCGGCTGAGGCCGCTTTCCCTGGAAAGATCGGCAAGCGAGACGGCGGCCAGAGGATCGTCGTCGATCAGATCCCGCGCCGCGCGGATGGATGACGGCACCAGCGGCCTCTCCTCGCTGCCGCCGCCTTCCCGCATGACATCGGCGACGAGTTGCAGAAGCAGTTCCTCGCAGAGCAGCCCGTCGGCAGCACTCGCGGTCACCGCGCAAAACAGCGTTCCGAAGCGGGCGGCGATCGCTGCATCGCGAATGACGGGATGGGGAATTTCCGAACGCCCTGCGCCGATCTCTTGCGAGAGGCCGGTGACGATCTCGGGATCGAAATAGAGGATGCGCCACGACCGGCGCTCGCCGATCGGCGCGCCGTCATGCACTTCGTTCGGATTGACGGTAATGATATCACCTGCCTCCGCCTCCACCATGCCGCGGCCGCTGAGCGATTTCTGCGCCCCCGACGACACGAGGCCGATGCCGAACTGCTCATGCGTGTGCCTGGCGAAACTGTGAGGCGTTTCGGCTTCCACCGCTTCGACGCCTGGAAGCGCCGAGCGCAGCATCCTGAACTGGTTTTTCGGCATTTGACATCCGCAGGTCCGATGCCGGCAACTCTGCCAGCCGCGCCTTGATGACGCAACCGTCTAAAAGAACTCGTCGAGCAGTTGATAGTAACTGAGCCTTGCCGGATCGGGCGCCGGCAGGCCGTAATGATAGAGAAATGGCTGCACCAGCGCCTCGCCGAAATTATCGGCGATGCTGCGGCAGGCGAGCGCAATATCCTGATAGCGGTCGGCGACGCCGAGGCGGCTGCAATCGATATAGCCTGAGAATTGGCCGTGTAGAGCGACGAAGTTCGGCAGGCAGGCATCCCCATGGGTGACGACGAGATCCTCGCTGCCCGGCCTCATGCTCTCGAGCTCAGCAAAAAGCTCGGCGGCGCTCTTTCCCAGCCGGGCCGGATCGAAATTCTCCTCATCGACGATTCCAGTTTCCATACGCGCCCTGGCTACCGGCAGGCGCTTTTCCAGGCGGTGATCGAACGGACAGAAAGTGATCGGCAGACGATGAAGATCGAGCAGTGCCTCCGCCAGCAATTCGATGCGCGCCAGGGGCGCCAGCGCCGAAGCACTGGCGAGATCGGTTCCCGGCAGCGCGCTGAGCAGCAGCCAGTTACGTTCGCCGTCGCTTTCACAGGCGATCACCTCCGGGCAAGGCAGGCCGGAGTCCTTGAGCCAGGCGAGCCGGGCCGCCTCATCGGCAAGCTCGCCGAACGGCCCTACCGCCTCGACCTTCAGATAGAGCGCCGGCAGGCCCTCGCCTTCCAGGCGAAAGACGCTCGCGGCCGAACGGCCGAGCGCATCCCGCTCCATCCGGTAGCCAGACAGACGGGCAGCAGGCGGGCCAGGCAATCTCTCGAAAGATGTCAATGCAGCGTTTCGGCGGGCGCAGCTTCGACCAGGATCTCAAGAGCCTCTTCGAGGGCCGCAACCAGAATATCGGTCAGCTCGTCGCCTTTGTTTTCCAGGAACAGCGCGCTAACGGCTTCATCCTGGCGCTCAAGAAAACGCTCGATCTCGTTCGACATATCATTGTCCCTTCTTCACCGGAAACATCACGGCCAATGAGGAAAGGTTAGGTAGAGTTCCTTGCGCGTGGCTGGCTGCGAGACGACGAAGATCGCGGCGCGCTTTAGTCATCGATATCATATTTCGAATACTCGTTGCGGGGGATTCGTCCGCCGACCTGGTGAGCAAAGGACACCACTTTGGTAGCTCCCTCGTCCACCTCGCAACGGAAACGAACCTGGAACCAGCCCTTGGCTGTGCCAAAGGCTGCATCCTTCACGTCCAGAATCGTACCAGCCCGCAGGCCGAAACTCGGCAATGCGGAAGGGAAATAGGGCGGCGAGCCGTGAACAAGTTGACCCTGCAGCTCCGTGGTGCAAAGCGTCGCCACTCGCTGTTTTCGTGAAAGGCCATCCATCGCCGTTTGCGCAAATAGACTGCCATCGGCCGCCCGAGAAAATAGCGTTTTCGCCTCGGGCAGATCCTTGGTTTCAGAAACGGTTTTCGGCTTATCGGAGATGTTCTGCTCAGGCGGTTTGGCCGGCTCAATCGTCGTATTGGCTTCGCCGGAGGCTTCCGTCGGCGGCCCTTTGCTTTCCGGAGAAACGTCCATCGCAGCCACCTCCGGCAGCTTCACATCATCTGGCACGGGTTTTGATGGAGGCTCCTCAGCTTTGGGTTTTGCGTCAACAGTTCTTGTTGGCTCCTGCGTCGAGGCATCGTCGTGCTGGGGTGGAGTTGTTGCGGCTTTCTTTTCACCTTGAGAAGCATTTCCCGCCAGGGCCTTGTCAGGACCGCTAGTCCTATCTCCAAATTCAGTAACGGGTTTGAGGGTCTGCATGGGCTTCGGCTTGGCTTGCTCGACAGCTTTTCTTGCCGGTGGAGGCGGCGGTGGTGGTGGCGGAGGTTCCTTCTTAGCCTCTTGCGGCGGCTTCGGCTCCGGCGGCTTTTCCTCGGCCTTTTTCTCCTCCGGCTTCTTCTCCTCCGGCAGCGGGACGAGCTCGACCTTCACGCTCTCGTCTTCCGGAGGCTTCAGCTCCATCTTCGGCAAGCCGAAAATCAGAAGCGCAACGATCGGCACATGCAGAAGCACCGACGCGGCAACGCCCCAGCGGATTTCGGGCCGCCGTTTTGCCGTTTCGTGATTCGTCTCCGCCAAGTCCACTTCGTCTGTCACAGCAGCGATGTGGCCTTTAAAGCCGGCAGCATCAAGCCGCAAAAGCAAAAAACCTCGTGATCGCGCCGAAGCCATCCGCTGGCCAGTGCGCCATCCGTTCTCTTCTCGGACTTGGACAATGGGCCACCCACGAGCGGGGCCGAGGCCGCGCCCTTGATGGGGAGAGGCGCTGAAATTCTGCATGCGTTAGCTGAGCGAGCCGATGATCTCTCGATAGGCAGCCTCCGGGAATGCCTTCAGTGTCTGGGTGCGGACATTGCCGGCCATCGCCAGCGAAAGGCCAAATCGCGCCATGACGGCATCGTCAGGCGCTTCGCAGACAGCCACCATGTCGTGGCCGCCCATCGTCAGAAAGAACTGGTTGAAGGAGCCGCCCATGTCGCCAAGCAGTTTCTTCGCCGCATCCAGCCGTTTTGACGAGTCGCGAACAGTGCGCACGCCTTGGTCCGTCCAGTTGATCAACACAATGTAAGTGGTCATCTTGCACCTCCGAACGGAGGATTCGCCCGACACGGGCATGCGTCGGTCCTCGCTCGCGCACCGCGACCGATTTCTTCCCCCGTCGCCGGACTATAATCTTGTCACCACTGAGCGACAAGAAAGCCGCCGGGATCATTGGTATTAATCACAAAAGCAAAAGCCGGGCACGACGCCCGGCTTTCCAATCATCACGGCAATTGTCGAAACCTCAGCTGTCGAGGATCGAGCGCAGCTTGAAGTTTCTTAGCTGTCCAGAAAGCTTCTCAGCTTTCTCGAGCGGCTCGGATGCTTTAGCTTGCGCAACGCCTTCGCTTCGATCTGGCGGATACGTTCGCGGGTGACCGAGAACTGCTGGCCGACTTCTTCGAGCGTGTGGTCGGTGTTCATGCCGATGCCGAAGCGCATGCGCAGGACGCGCTCTTCGCGCGGCGTCAGCGAAGCGAGAACGCGGGTCGTCGTCTCGCGCAGGTTCGCCTGGATGGCGGCATCGATCGGCAGCAGCGCGTTCTTGTCCTCGATGAAGTCGCCGAGATGCGAATCCTCTTCGTCGCCCACCGGGGTTTCAAGCGAGATCGGCTCCTTGGCGATCTTCAGGACCTTGCGGACCTTTTCGAGCGGCATGGCGAGCTTTTCGGCCAGTTCTTCCGGCGTCGGCTCGCGGCCGATCTCGTGGAGCATCTGGCGCGAGGTCCGGACGATCTTGTTGATCGTCTCGATCATATGCACCGGAATGCGGATCGTGCGGGCCTGGTCGGCGATCGAGCGGGTGATCGCTTGACGGATCCACCATGTTGCATAGGTCGAGAACTTGTAACCGCGGCGGTATTCGAACTTGTCGACCGCCTTCATCAGGCCGATATTGCCTTCCTGAATGAGGTCGAGGAACTGCAGGCCGCGGTTCGTGTACTTCTTGGCGATTGAAATGACGAGGCGAAGATTCGCTTCGACCATTTCCTTCTTGGCGATTCGGGCTTCGCGCTCGCCCTTCTGCACCATGTGCACGATGCGGCGGAATTCCGAGATCGAGATGCCGGTTTCCGTCGCGAGATTCTGGATCTCCTGGCGGATGTCGCGGATCGTCGTATTCTCGGCCTTGGCGAATTCCTTCCAGCCGCGAGCGGCCAGATTGCCGATCGACTTCATCCAATTCGGATCGAGCTCGGCGCCCTGATACTGCTCCAGGAAGGAGTCGCGCTTGACGCCGTAGGATTCGGCCAGACGCAGCAGGCGCCCTTCGTTCTGCACGAGGCGCTTGTTGATGTCGTAGAGCTGCTCGACCAGTGCATCGATGCGGTTCTGGTTGAGCGACAGCGACTTGACCGCCTTGATGAGCTCGTCCTTGAGCTCCTTGTAGCGGCGCTCTTGGGCGGAAGACAGCGTGCCGGTAGCGGCCAACCGCTGCTCGACCTGCTGGTCCTGCAGCTTGCGCAGCTTCTTGTAGGTCTCGGCGATGATGTCGAGCGTTTCCATGACCTGCGGGCGCAGCTCGGCTTCCATCGCCGCCAGCGACAGGTTGGATTCGTCCTCGTCCTCTTCCTCCTCTTCGGGAGGCAGGCCTTCGCCGCCGACATCGGTGATATCGTCGTCGCCGGAGCGGGCGCGCCGGGTCTTTTCCTTCTCTTCTGCCGCCTTGCGGTCGGCCTCGATCTTCTCGGGGCTCTGGAACTGCGGCGCGGCCTTGGCTTCCGGACCGGAATATGTCGTCTCGAGATCGATGATCTCGCGCAGCAGCGTCGTGCCTTCGTTGAGTTCGTCGCGCCAGATGATCAGGGCCTGGAAGGTCAGCGGGCTCTCACAGAGGCCCGCGATCATCGTCTCGCGGCCGGCTTCGATCCGCTTGGCGATGGCGATTTCGCCTTCGCGCGACAGAAGCTCCACCGAGCCCATCTCGCGCAGATACATGCGCACCGGATCGTCGGTACGGTCGGTCGGCTCTTTCTTCTTGGCGGTCGCAAGCGCGGTGCCGGCCGAAGGCGCGAGTTCGCCGCCTTCGCTGTCCTCATCGCCGCCGGCGTCGTCGTCATCGCCACCGCCGGAAGCACCGGCCTCTTCGGCTTCCTCGTCCTCGATGACGTTGATGCCCATGTCCGACAGCATCGACATCGTGTCTTCGATCTGCTCGGAGGTCACTTCCTCGGACGGCAGGACGGCGTTCAGCTCGTCCATCGTCACGTAGCCGCGCTTCTTGGCGGCCTTGATCATCTTCTTGACCGCGTCGTCGGAAAGATCGAGAAGAGGGCCGTCGCTTGCGCCGTCGCGTTCGACTTCCGCGTCTTCGTTCTCTTTGACCTTGGTTGCCATTTATATCGTCGCCTTCCTGACGCTATCCAATCTCGCTACGGTGAATGGGCCGTCTCAGGGCCTGACGCGCCGCTCGCGTCGCCCTTGAATCACCTGAGCCCACCTAACGGGATGACATTTAAAGTCTGATTAACCACGATCGCCGGTACCGGACAGCAAAGCTTTCTTGCCTCTGGATTTCCGGCCATGGTTGCGCGATCCGCCTTGACCCTGTTCACCGTTTCAACAAGTCGAACGGTGATTCCCACATTTTTTGTTCTCGTCAAGCTTTTCCAGCAAAAAAGCCCGCGAAAACTCGGAAAAAGCCTTATCCACAGGCTTTGAACCGCGGCTGCGATTGCGAACCTTATTTAAGAAGCAGCAAACAAAAGACAAGGGCGGCCTGAATTTTGCCCGCCGCCCCAGTTGTTCCGGCCATTTCCTGTAATTGTGCCGACGGTATATTCGCCCGATCCGGGCAAATATTGGCTAACGAGCCTGGCCGTCGTAAGGCGTCACCTTCAGCGCGCCGAGATCGATCGCGGGAATGCAGCGCAGATTGATCGAAGCCATCGCGGCACCGTTCGGCGCCACGCCCTCGCCGAAGGGGGCGATGCCGCAATTGGCGCAGAAATGATGCTTGATGACGTGCCGGTTGAAAGTATAGGTCGAAAGATCGTCTTCCGGTGTCCTCAGCACCAGTTTCTCGCGCGGCACGAAAGCGAGAAGTCCTCCCCGCCTGCGACAGAGCGAACAGTTGCAGTCGAGCGCCTCGGTGAATTCGCCTTCGACCTCGAAAGCAACGTTGCCGCAATGGCAGCTTCCCTCGTAGAGCATGTCGTCTTCCCTCACATCCAGTCCATCACGACCTTGCCGGAATTGCCCGACCGCATCGCCTCGAAACCATCGCGGAAATCGTCGATCTTGATGCGATGCGTGATGATGGGCGAAAGATCGAGGCCACCCTGTACGAAGGCGATCATCTTGTACCAGGTCTCGAACATCTCGCGGCCATAGATGCCCTTGAGATTGAGCATCTTGAAGATCACCTTGTTCCAGTCGATCTCGAAACCAGCCGGCGCGATGCCGAGAATGGCGATCTTGCCGCCATTGTTCATCTTGTCGATCATGTCGCGGAAGGCGGGTGCTGCGCCCGACATTTCGAGCCCGACGTCAAACCCTTCCGTCATGCCGATCTCCTTCATGACGTCGGCGAGGTTTTCCGTCGATGCATCGACGACATGGTCGATGCCGAGCTTGCGCGCCAGATCCAGGCGGTGCGGATTGATGTCGGTGATAACAACCTTGCGGGCGCCGGAACGCTTGGCGACCAGTGCTCCCATGATGCCGATCGGCCCGGCGCCGGTGACGAGCACGTCCTCGCCGACAAGATCGAAGGAAAGTGCGGTATGCACGGCATTGCCAAAGGGATCGAAGATCGCGGCGATCTCGTCTGAAATATCGTCCGGGATCGGCACGACATTGCTTTCGGGAATGCAGACGAACTCTCCGAACGAGCCCGGCCGGTTGACGCCGACGCCGAGCGTGTTGCGGCAGAGATGCCCCCTGCCCGCCCGGCAGTTGCGGCACTTGCCGCAGACGATATGCCCCTCGCCGGAAACGCGCTCGCCGACATGATAGCGGGTGACCGCCGAACCGATCTCGGCGATCTCGCCGGAAAATTCATGGCCAACCACCATCGGCACCGGAATGGTCTTCTGCGCCCACTGGTCCCAGTTCCAGATATGCACGTCGGTGCCGCAGATCGCCGATTTCTTCACCCGGATGAGCACATCGTTCGGCCCGACTTCCGGCACCGGCACATTCTCCATCCAGAGCCCGACTTCCGGCTTCGACTTCACCAGCGCCTTCATCATGTTCGACATATCTGTATTCCTTGGCTCCGTATCTGTCGCAGCCCCTCATCCGCCTGCCGGCACCTTCTCCCCACGCGCGTGGCGAAGGAGGTATGCCGCACCGGCTTCCTTACCCTCGACGCTGCGTTAGGCAGGTCCCCTCTCCCCGCCAGCGGGGAGAGGGTTAGGGTGAGGGGCAACAACGATCATTCTCAAATCACACCCAATTCCCGCCCGGCCTCGGCAAAAGCCGCAATCGCCCGCTCCACATCCGCCTTCGAATGCGCCGCCGACATCTGTGTGCGGATGCGGGCCTGGCCCTTCGGTACGACAGGGAAGGAAAAACCGATCACATAGATCCCCTTCTTCAGCATCAGGCTTGCCATGTCCTGCGCGAGCTTGGCATCGCCCAGCATGACGGGAATGATCGGATGGCCTTCGCCGGCGAGCTTGAAGCCGAGCCTAGTCATCTCGCTGCGGAAGAGATCGGCATTGTAGGAAAGGCGCTGGCGCAGGGCATCGCCGTTTTCGATGAGGTCGAACACCTTGAGCGAGGCGGCGGCGATCACCGGCGCCAGCGTATTCGAAAACAGATAGGGCCGCGAGCGCTGCCGCAGCCATTCGACGATCTCGGCCTTTGCCGAGGTATAACCGCCGGAAGCACCACCGAGCGCCTTGCCGAGCGTGCCGGTGATGATGTCGATCCGGCCCTCGACGCCGCAATATTCCGGCGAGCCGCGGCCATTCTTGCCGACGAAGCCGACGGCATGGCTGTCGTCGACCATGACCATCGCGCCATATTTCTCGGCGAGATCGCACACCCCCTGCAGATTGGCGATGATGCCGTCCATGGAGAAGACGCCGTCGGTCGCAATCATCTTGAAGCGGCTGCCTTCGGCTTTTTTCAGCTCTTCTTCCAGCGCTGCCATGTCGTTGTTGGCGTAGCGGAAGCGGCTGGCCTTGGAGAGACGCACGCCATCGATGATCGAGGCATGGTTCAGCGCGTCGGAGATGATCGCATCCTCTTCGCCAAGCAGCGTTTCGAACAGGCCGCCATTGGCGTCGAAGCAGGAGGAATAGAGGATCGTGTCTTCCATGCCGAGGAAGGAGGAAATGCGGGCTTCAAGTTGCTTGTGCTCCTCCTGCGTGCCGCAGATAAAGCGCACCGAGGCCATGCCGTAGCCATAGCGGTCGAGCGCCTTCTTGCCGGCCTCGGCCAGCTCTTCGTTGTCAGCAAGGCCGAGATAGTTGTTGGCGCAGAAATTCAGCACCCGCTCGCCGGTGGAAATCGCAATCTCGCCCGCCTGCTTGGAACGGATGACCCTCTCTGACTTGTAGAGGCCGGCATCTCTGAGCGCCGAAATCTCGGCCCGGAGATGAGAAAGAAATGGCGAGATCATAGGCGGCCCTTCCTGACGTTTTTTATAGCAATCGGGTTAGCATATCGCTGCCTGCTTGTCTTCTCGCTGCGCCAAATCAGCGAGCCCGTTCAATCCTTGTCGTGCGAGAGAATGATCTCCAGGAAAGCGTCGCCATAACGCTCGAGCTTCGATTGCCCGACGCCTGATACGCCGAGCAATTCCTTGCGGCTGCGCGGCCGTTCCGTCGCAAATGCGATCAGCGTCGTATCGGGGAAGACGACGTAAGGCGGCACGCCGAGCGATTTGGCGATCGCCATGCGCTCGGCTCTCAACGCCTCGAAAAGCGTGCCGTCGGCGCCCGACAGGCCCGACTTGCGCTCGCTGCGCTCGGCCTTCTTCGTACGCCGTTCCGATGCCGGCCGGTCCTTGCGGAAGAAGACCTGCCGTTCATGCTTGAAGACGGCGCGCGCCTCCGGCTCCAGCTTCAGCGCCCCATAGGCCTCATGATCGATACGGATCAGCCCCATGGCGAGCAGCTGGCGATAGACGGATTGCCAAGTCCGCGCCGGAATGTCCTTGCCGGCGCCGAAGACCGGCATATCGACATGACCGAAACGCTCGGTCTTTTCGTTGATGTTACCGACCAGCACATCGATGACATGACCGGCGCCGAACCGCTCGTCGGTGCGGTAGACCGCGGCCAGCGCCTTGATCGCCGCTTCCGTACCATCCCAGGTCTCGACCGGCTTCAGGCAGGTGTCGCAATTGCCGCATTGGCCGGCATGCGCCTCGCCGAAATGGGCAAGGATCGCCTGCCGACGGCAGGAGGCGGTTTCGCAGATCGCCAGCAAGGCGTTGAGCTTGGCGCGCTCGACCCGCTTGATTTCGTCTGCGGCGTTGCCCTCGTCGATCATGCGGCGGCGCTGGATAACGTCGGCCATGCCATAGGCCATCCAGACCTCGGACGGCAACCCGTCTCGGCCGGCGCGCCCGGTTTCCTGATAATAGGCCTCCACCGAACCCGGCAGGTCGAGATGGGCGACATAGCGCACATTCGGCTTGTCGATGC
The DNA here is from genome assembly GCF_002531885.1 of Rhizobium sp. L9. Taxonomy (NCBI): domain Bacteria; kingdom Pseudomonadati; phylum Pseudomonadota; class Alphaproteobacteria; order Hyphomicrobiales; family Rhizobiaceae; genus Rhizobium; species Rhizobium sp. L9. The sequence continues at coordinate 68,089 of NZ_NWSZ01000001.1, forward strand.
CCATGCCGAAGGCGACGGTCGCGACCAGGCAGAGGTTTTCCTCCTTGAGGAAAGCGTCCTGATTGGCGTCGCGAACCGCCCGGTCCATGCCGGCGTGATAGGGCAGCGCGCGGATGCCCTGCCCGTTCAGCCACTCGGCCGTATCCTCGACCTTGGCGCGCGACAGACAATAGACGATGCCGCTGTTGCCCTTATGGCCGGAGAGGAAGCGCAGCAGCTGCTGGCGCGGCTGGTCGCGCTCGACGATTTCATAGGCAATATTCGGCCGGTCGAAGCTGGTGGTGAAGATTTCGGCATTGCCCAGCCCCAGCCGCTCGATGATATCGTCACGCGTGTGCGGGTCGGCCGTTGCCGTCAATGCCACGCGGGGCACGCCGGGATACTGTTCGCCGAGCCGGCCGAGCTCGCGATATTCCGGGCGGAAATCATGGCCCCATTGCGAGACGCAATGGGCCTCGTCGATCGCAAACAGCGCAATCTTCTCACTGGCGATCAGCTCGCGAAAACCGTCCGTCAGGATGCGTTCGGGCGTGACGTAGAGAAGGTCGAGCTTTCCAGCCGAAAGCGCACGGCGAACCTCGACGAACTCCTCGCGCGACAGCGACGAATTGAGTGCCGCAGCCCTGATGCCGAGCTGCTTCATCGCCTCCACCTGATCGCGCATCAGCGCAATCAGCGGCGAAACGACGATGCCGACGCCGTCACGGCAAAGCGCCGGGATCTGGAAGCAGAGCGATTTGCCTGCACCTGTCGGAAAGAGCACCACGGCATCGCCGCCTGAAACCACGTGCTCGACCACCTCCTGCTGCTTGCCGCGGAAGGAAGAATAACCATAGACCTGTTTCAGGACGTCGAGCGGCGAGCGGCCGGCGGAAAACAGCGTATCGGAAGCGGAAAAACCGGGCTCATCGCGTTCGCTGAGCGGCATCAGTGGTTCGCCGCCCCTTTGACACGGCCGGAAAGCACCCCGAAGCCGTCGATAATCGCCTCCTGGTTCTCGAGGCGTACGCCTTCGAGATGCACTTCCTGCTGCGCCCGTAACAGCTGAATGATTGCCTCGCCGTCGCCGGCTTCGGTCGCCAGCGCAATCTCGCGTTCGAGTTCCATCTTCTGCCGGCGCAGCGCCTTCGCCCGTTTGTGGAAGGCGAGCGCCTGACGATAGCCTTCACGAGCATCCTCCATCGCCGCCTCCTCGGTTGCCGTCCAGAGCCTCGCATTGCGCACCTGCTGGTCGAGACTCTTGATGAGCGGACCGAAACCTTCGAATTCCAGCCGCTCAGTCAGATATTCGCGCGTCAGATGCGGACCGGCGACGGCAGCGGCTGCGCCAAGCATCGCGGACCAGAGCCGTTGCAGCTCGCGGCTGTCATATTCAATCGCGGCGATTTCATCATAATCATCGATCATCAGGGCCGGATGATTGACGATGGTGAGCGCAAGCACGCTTTCGCGCAACGCCGTATTGTCCCGGTGTCCGCGCACGGGGCCCGAGCGGGCGAGCCGATCGGAAATCAGGCTGGGGCTTTTCGGTCCTGCCTTGGCCGCATTGTCGCGGGCGTTCCGGGGGCTGCTGCTGAAACCGCGCCGCCCGCCACCGTTGCGGTTCTGGAACTGCGGCTGGAAGAAGGCATTCAGCCGGTCGCGAATATCCTGCTGGTAATGACGGCGCACATTCTCGTCGGCGATGACGGCGACGAGCTGCTTCAGCCGCGCTTCGAGCTCGGCGCGCGCCTCGGGCGTATCGAACTTGCCGGTGTTGATCTCCCGGCTCCACAGCATCTCCGAAAGCGGCTTTGCCTGACTCATCACCTTGTCGAAAGGCGCGCGTCCCTCGTCGCGCACGAGGTCGTCCGGATCCTTGCCGTCAGGCAGAAGCGCGAAGCGGACGGAACGGCCGGGTTTCAGATGCGGCAGCGCCAGCTCGGCGGCGCGATTGGCGGCGCGAATCCCGGCGCCGTCGCCATCGAAGCAGAGCACCGGCTGCGGCACCATCTTCCAGAGCAGCTCGAGCTGGTTTTCGGTGAGCGCAGTGCCGAGCGGCGCAACGGCGTTTTCGATACCGGCCTGATAGAGCGCGATCACGTCCATATAGCCTTCGACGGCGATGATGGTGCCGCTCGCATTGTCATCCTGATCGCCGCGGCCAAGCCCTTGTATGGCGCGGCGCGCTCGGGCGAAATTGTAAAGGACATTGCCCTTGTGGAAGAGCTCAGTCTCGTTGGAGTTCAGATATTTCGCCGGCGCATCTGATGACATAGCGCGGCCGCCGAAGGCGATCACCTTTTCCCGGGACGAAAGAATCGGGAACATGATGCGGTCGCGGAAACGGTCGTAGGAGACCGGCACGTTTTCATGAACAACCAGGCCGCAGGCCTCGATCTGCTCCTTGGAAACGCCTTTGCCCGCGAGGAATTCCTTCAGCGCATTACGGCTGTCAGGCGCATAACCGAGTCGGAAGGTCTCGATGGTACGCCCCGTCAGCCCGCGATCGCGCAAATAGGCGCGCGCCTTTGCGCCATTGGCCGTCTGCAGCTGGTCCTGGAAGAAGCTGGTCGCCATTTCCATGACGTCGATCAGAGAGCCGCGCTCCTTTTCGCGCTTCTCCATCGCGGCATCGGCAAGCGGCATCGGCACGCCGGCCATGTCGGCGATCTGCTGCACCGCCTCGGGAAAACTCAAGCCCTCCAGCTCCGTCAGAAAACGGAAGTGATCGCCGGTGACCCCGCAGCCGAAGCAGTGATACCGACCCTTTCGGTCCTCACAGTGGAAGCTCGGCGATTTCTCGCCATGGAAGGGGCAGCAGGCCCAGTAGTCGCCCCGCGAGACATTGGTCTTGCGCTTGTCCCAGCTGACGCGGCGCGCAATCACGTTCGAAATCGGAACGCGGTCGCGGATCTCATCGAGAAAGGTGTTCGAAAAGCGCATTTATCCCTCTTGGCCAAGCTCCATATAAGCTGCTTTGCCGCGCCATGCCACGAAACTCGTCAGGAAAACCCGCTATTCACAGGCAAGTGCACCCGACGTCGGCGGCGTCAGTTATCCAATCAACAACTCGTGACCGACCCCTGCGACAGGGTGCGACATTATTGTCGCCGAACGTCTATGGAGCCGGGCACTGCAGGTGCTTCGGCATGAGCGAGATCGTTCGGCCGAGTTGAATTAAAGCTTTTCGAAACAGTCACTTATCGGAGCCGCCGCTTGGGCGCCCTCATCCTCGCGGCGCTTGTCGAATCTTCGCTTCGAAGTCCTCTCGAAGCGCCTTTTCCGGCAATCATTATTTTTTTGTAATTTGAACAGACGGCCGCACCGCAATAGGTTTGATCTCAACAAAGCGATCCCCAAGCGAAGCACCATCCCTACCCCCGGCGCCGCTTCGCAAGGGTGCCTTTGCAAATACCCTCCGGCTTGGGCCTCAGCCCTGCGTTGCCGGCGGAAGCAAAGAGCAAGAAGGCAGGAGCGCCCCCAGCTCCTGCCTTCTTAAATTTTAGGCTCTGTTGCCAACTCTCCCTTTGAAATTAACCGCTTATCGACGGAACCGTTGACAGACGGCGCGTGAATGAAAGATGTTGCGCCGAACTCCTGGACCCTTGCCAATGGCTTTCACCGCGGAAAATCTTGCAGCAGACGATCGCTTTCTCGCTGCGATCCTTCACTGCGCCAATCAACTGCTTGCGATCTATCGCGAGAGCCCGCGCATCGCATCGATTTTCGCCGCGCAGCAGCGCTGGTTGATGGCCCATGCCGGCTTCGCACTTCATTACGGTCATCCCGACGACGGCCAGAGCGGTGGCCTCTATTCCGGCCGCTTTGTCGATTTCGCAGTCAAGAATGACATCGCCAGCCGCAACACGGCCGCGGCCTTCATGCAGGAAATGCTGGCCTATCGTTTCCTGCGTGTGGTGCCTGGACCTGACAAGCGCACACGCTATCTGGAACCGACCGAAATCGCCGAACAGCATTTCATCCGATGGCTCGTCACCCATATGATGATCCTCGACAGCCTCGACGGCGGCGAACGCGCCGACCAGATTACCGCCGACCCCTCCGCGACAATGGCTGCGATTCAGCCGCGGATCGCAAGGGCGATCATCGGCAGTGAGTCCGTGCGCAATCCGGGCCCCACCTTCAACCTCTTCAACTGGGCGAATTCCGGCGGACTGGTAATGGATTACCTGATCTCCCGCCTTCCGCAATTTCCTCGGGCGGCCGAGTGCGTCGTTATCGGCCCACTGTCGCTCCGGGAGCTCCGCGAACAATTCATGATTTCCAATACCCACCTGAAGCGGCTTCTGACCCAGGCCACGATCATGGAAAGCGTCGGCTGGACAGAACCTTCGCGCAAGGGCGACTTCTGGCTGTCCCGCCGCTTTATCCTCGAGTATTGGAACTACCAGGCGGCGAAGTTTGCGATCGTCGATGCCGCCGCCGAGGCCGTGCTCGGACCTGCGGTCCGTGAAGAGCCGCAGGCGAGACGGGCCATCTGAGGCTTATCCGTTCAAAAGCTCCTTGACGGTTGCCGATGCCTTGGCGAAATCCATCTGGCCGGCATAACGCTCCTTGAGCGCCGCCATCACCTTGCCCATGTCCTTGACGCCGGCAGCACCCGTCTCGGTGATGATCGCCGAGATATTGGCGCGCACTTCGCCGTCGGAAAGCTGCTTCGGCATGAAGTCCTGAATGACGGCGATTTCCGCACGCTCCTTGGCAGCGAGCTCCGGTCGGGAATTCTCCTCATAGATCTTTGCCGATTCGTCGCGCTGCTTCACCATCTTGGCGAGGATCTGCAGGATCTCGTCGTCGCTCGCCTGCTCCTTGCCGGTACCGCGATTGGCAATGTCGCGGTCCTTGATCGCCGCCTGAATCAGCCGAACGGTCGACAGCCGCTCCGAATCCTTGGCCTTCATCGCCTCTTTCAGCTGGGTGGCGAGTTGATCGCGCAGCATGTCTTCACTCCTTTTTTGATGCCGCTTCATAAACCACGCCGATGCGACGGATCAAATAAATTGCGCGATCGGCGCGATAAAGCGCAAGAAAACGGCCGCAATCCCGGCTACAAAGATTGACGCTCAGCGATTGCGTGGCTATTTACCGCCACCTGCACCAAAATTCGTGATCAGGCCTGAAGCGCGCGGCATTGCCGTGCCCACACGTCTGCGAGATCAAATGGCGACGAGCGCGGCTAAGCGCATCAGCCGCCGGAAACGGGATGAAGATGACCGCAACAGCACCCTGGACAACCGAAAAGCCGACCGCCCTGCTCGTTCTTGCCGACGGCACGGTGATCGAAGGCAAGGGCATCGGCGCCACCGGCAAGGTCCAGGCTGAAGTCGTCTTCAACACGGCGCTGACCGGCTATGAAGAGATCATGACCGACCCCTCCTATCTCGGCCAGATCGTCACCTTCACCTTTCCGCACATCGGCAATATCGGCACCAACGACGAAGATATCGAGGACCTGACCCCTGCCGCCCGCCACGGCGCCGTCGGCGTCATCTTCAAGGCCGACATCACCGACCCCTCGAACTACCGCGCCGCCAAGCATCTCGACCAGTGGCTCAAGGCCCGCGGCATCATCGGCCTTTGCGGCATCGACACGCGTGCGCTCACCGCCTGGATCCGCGAGAACGGCGCCCCGAACGCGGTGATCGCCCACGACGCCAACGGCGTCTTCGACATCGAGGCGCTGAAGGCCGAAGCCAAGGCCTGGAGCGGCCTGGAAGGTCTCGATCTTGCCAAGATCGCCTCGTCCGGCCAGTCCTCACAATGGGCGCAGACGCCGTGGGTCTGGAACGAAGGTTACGGCGAACTCGGCGCGGCGGATGCGAAATATCACGTCGTCTGCCTCGATTACGGCGTCAAGCGCAACATCCTGCGCCTGTTTGCCGGCCTCGACTGCAAGGTGACCGTCGTGCCGGCAACAACGAGCGCCGAAGACGTGCTCGCCTTGCAGCCGGACGGGATCTTTCTGTCGAACGGTCCCGGCGATCCAGCGGCAACCGGCGAATATGCCGTGCCTGTCATCAAGACGCTTGTTAAGACCGATATCCCGGTCTTCGGCATCTGCCTCGGCCATCAGATGCTCGGCCTCGCCTTGGGCGCCAAGACCGAAAAGATGCACCAGGGCCATCACGGCGCCAATCATCCGGTCAAGGATCACACGACGGGCAAGGTCGAGATCGTCTCGATGAACCACGGCTTCGCGGTCGACTCGAAGTCGCTGCCCGACGGCGTTGAAGAGACTCATATTTCGCTTTTCGACGGCACCAATTGCGGCCTGCGCGTGCTCGGCAAGCAGGTCTTCTCCGTCCAGCACCATCCGGAAGCCTCTCCCGGCCCGCAGGACAGCCATTATCTCTTCCGCCGCTTCGTCAACATGGTGCGCGAGAAGAAGGGCGAACCGGCGCTTGCAGAGCGCTAGTTTCAAGAAGTGCCGGTTTCGCAAACTCTGTTAAACCGGCAGCCACCAACGTAATGTGGCATCTCTTGAATCTTGAAAGACAGCTATCAGAGAAAGGACCGCTATCTGCCCATAGCGTCTTTTTTCTTTGTTGAAGGATAGGGCTGCTTTGCGCCGCAAGTAGAGGGCGACTTCGCAGCTTCCTGAAAGCAGACCTTGATGGCAGATTGCGCTGGAGGTGGTGGTTACGCTGGCACCGGCTGTTGTTGATCTTCCGCCGAAATGGCCAACAGGTTCAAGATCGGGCATTGATCACTCATCATTGTACGACACTGGCCTTGCGTAGCCCCTCCATGGCGAGGTCGAAATCGGCGGGGTTCTTGAAGGGCAAGACTTTGCGACGGTATTCCAAGGAGAAGTCGGGATTAACGCGCAGCACCTCTTGCCACGTCGCCCGAGCCTCTTCGAACCGGCCGAGGTGTCCGTAACAGGCGGCCAGAAGCGCGCGCGAGACGTCGGTGACGGGATTGCGGCTCACGCGCTGCACCAACAATTCAACGGCCTCTTCGTACCTTCGCAGTTGAAACCAAGCCCAGGCCTGAAAGTGGAGAACGACATCCGGAAAATACGGGTTCAAGATTCTCGCCCGATCGAAACAGGCGAGTGCCTCGTGAGATCTGCCTGAATAGAGAAGTGCCTCGCCGAGGCTGACCTGCCCTTCGGCGAAGTTCGGGTTGAGGCCTATCGCACGCTCGGCCTCGCCGATGGCTCTATCGTGCTGCCGTGAGTAAAGCCTGACGACACTCAATGCCCAGTGCGCCACGGGGTCGCTCTCATCCCGCGCCACCGCCAGCATCGCAGCCTCTTCGGCCTGCTGGAGCGAGCGTTGCGGCGACGCGCTCCACCGGTTCAGGTAGTCGAGCCCATGGGTAAGGGCGAGAAAGGCATGTGCCGAGGCGAAGTTGGGGTCCAGTTCGACGGCATGTTGCAAAAGATCGCGGGCGTCGCTGTTCGTTTGCTTCGTCAGCCGGTGCCACAGCTCCCGGCCACGCAGGAAGCAGTCATAGGCCTCGGGCTGACCGGTCTGGCCCGGCACCAGCCTTTTCCGATCACCTTCTGTCAGGTTGACCGCCAGTGCGTCGACGATCTGCTGCGTGACATCGTCCTGAACCGCGAAAATGTCGGTCAGGTCTCGATCGAACCGCTCCGCCCATAGATGCCCGCCGGTGGTCGCGTCGATGAGCTGCGCGGTGATGCGTACCCTGTTGCCTGATTTGCGCACACTGCCCTCAAGAACATGCCGCACGCCGAGCTTCGTGCCCACCTCCTGCACGTGGACGTTCCTGCCTTTGAAGGTAAATGACGAATTGCGGGCGATGACGAAGAGCTGCGACAACTTCGATAGCGCCGTGATGATATCTTCCGAGATGCCGTCGGCGAAGTAGTCCTGTTCGGCGTCACCGCTCATGTTGGCGAAGGGCAGGACGGCGATCGACAGCTTCGGCGACGTTGCCCTCGCAGGTGGACTCGTTGCGGTTTCCGAGGTGGCGGCTGCATTGGTCCCGGCGCTGCCGACTTGCAGCGAATAGACGCGGATCGGTTCGGCGATGTTCTTGAGTTGCGTGTTGCCGAGATCGCTGACCGAGAGGTCGAGCCTCGCCTTGACTTGGCGATAGGCATCCTCGGACAGGCAGATCGCGCCTGCCGCGGCGACGCCCTCCAATCGCGAGGCGATGTTGACGCCGTCGCCCATCAGATCGCCATCGCTTTCCTCCACGACGTCGCCCAGATGGATACCGATTCGAAACTCGATGCGACGGTCCTGCGGCACGCCGTCATTGCGCTCCAGCATACCGTTCTGCACCTCAATGGCACAGCGCACGGCGTCCACCACGCTGCGGAACTCGACCAGCGCACCATCGCCGGTGCGCTTCACCACCCGGCCATGGTGCACGGCGATCGTCGGATCGATGAGATCGCTGCGCAGTGCCCGTAACCTCGCCAGGGTGCGGTCCTCGTCGGCGCCGGCAAGCCGGCTGTACCCGACCACGTCTGCGGCCAGGATTGCAGCCAGCTTTCGGTTCTCGCTCATGGCGCGGTCTCCTCACTTCCAGGATAGCAGGGAGACAGAAGGCAAGAAAGAACTTCTAGCCGCGGCTTGGAGCGATCTTGGCTGAGATCGACTTGTCTAATGGCTCATCGACGCACCCAACGTTGAAGCTGCTCGCAATGACTGCTCTGTCGTTCCTTGACGCCGAGCCTGCAACTGCTTCTGGCGCACCGTTGCATCAAGCTTCGACAATGTCCCCGAAACAGGAAAGCAATGGACATTCGCCCGGCCCCTGCCCTTTCACTATCGACCTCAACCATGCTTGAGGAATTACAGAACTACCCGCAGATCCGATGCAGGAGATATAGATGAGCGGAGCTTTCTATCGTGTCGACAAGTTCATCGTGCCGGCGGCGGCGCGTGAGGAATTTCTTGTCAAAGTGATGATGACCCACAAGCTGCTGGAGGCACAGGAGGGCTTCATCGATCACCGGGTGCTGGAGCAGGTCTCAGGTCCCGGCGAATTCAATTTCGTTACCATCGCCGAATGGAAAAATACCGAAGTCGTCGAGCGGGCGCGGGCAGCCGTGACGGCCGCCCACAAGGCCGCAAATTTCGATCCGCAGGAAATGTTCTCGCGTCTCGGCATTCGAGCCGATATCGGCAGTTACAAGCCTGTCGCGGCCTGAGGGCAAGGACGCCGGCTCAGACGCCGGCGATCGCGCCCTCCCGGCGAACGAGAAGATAGAAGCGTCCGCAGAGCATGGCGGCGGCCGCCGCCAGGCCAACGAGGAAGCCGAACCAGATGCCGATGCCGCCCAGACCCAACGGAAAGGCGAAGGCCCAGGCCAGGAAGAAGCCAATCGGCCAGTAAGCTATCAGCGCCATGATCATCGGCACGCGCGCGTCCTTCAGGCCGCGCAGCAGTCCATTAGCGATCACCTGCAGCCCGTCGACCAGTTGGAAAAGCCCGGCAACGACGATCAGCGGCCCGGCATAGGAGAGCACCTCGGGCGCCTCGGGCGAACTGACGTCGAGGAACCAGCTGCCGAGGAATTGGGGCATTGTGGCAAAGAGCACCGAGCCCACCGCCGAAATGGCGCAGCCGAGGATGAACACCATGATCGAAGCCCGCACCAGCCCGTCATAATCGCCCTGCCCGTGGGCGACGCCCACGCGCACCGTCGCCGCCTGGCTGAGGCCTAGCGGGATCATGAAGGCGATCGAAGCCCATTGCAGGGCGATGCCGTGGGCGGCGAGTTCGATCGTGCCGATATAGCCCATCAGCAGCGAGGCCACCGTGAACAGGCTGACCTCGGCAAGGATGGTGACGCTGATCGGGAAGCCGAGCCGGATGACTTCCAGCAGCGCATGCCAGTCGGGCTTCCAGAACCGCACGAAGATCTCGTAGCGGCGCGTCTCATCCCGCCTCTGCACGAAGGCAAGGATGAAGAGGAAACCAGCCGTCTGCACCACGACCGATACGATCGCCGCACCCTCGAGCCCCATCGCCGGAAAGCCGAAATGGCCGAGCACGAGGGCATAGGCGAAGAACGCGTTCATCACCAGCGTCACGATGGTGACGTTGAGGATGATGCCTGCCTTGCCGATGGCGCTGACCAGCGCGCGCATCACGTTGAAGAGCAGTGCCGGCAGCACGCCGAACTGACCGATCATGATATAGCCATGCGCGAGCTTGGCTACCTCCGGCTTCTGCTGCGCGAAGAGCAGGATTTGCTCGGAATAGAAGAAGGCGGGCTGCATGACGGCCCAATATCCAATCACCACCCACAGACCCATGCGCAGCGATCGGCGCACAGAGACGACGTCGCCGCGACCATAGGCCTGCGCCACCATCGGAATGACGGCGATGGCAAAACCCGAACCGAAGATCAGGATGGTGAAGAGGAATTGAGCTGACAGCACCATCGCCGCCAGATGCTCGGCGCCGAGGCGGCCGACGATCATCACGTCGGTGGTATTGATGCCGAGCTGAGCGAGCTGTGCGCCGATCAGCGGAATGCCGAGCGCCAGTGTTGCACGAAAATGCGCACCCCAACGATTATCGTTTGTCGGCGCAAGGCTGCGCGCGTCGATCGGCGTGTCCATGACACCAGTCCTGTGATTGAGATCTGCAACGCCGCGTAGTGGCGCAAAAATATCACTCGGGCTTAAATCAAAGCCCCGCAAAGAACTACCCCAAAACAGGCAGATGATGAAAAATTCATCATACCATCACCATTTCTGATCGGTTCAGCCCACACCTTCCAGCGCCTCGGCCGGCTCCCCGGCTCGAACCCTCGTGAGGAATATCCCGGCGGCCACAACAATGAGCACAGCAGCCGTGAGATACGGCGCACCGGCAAAGGTGACGGGCGCCTCAGGCCGCGTGAAATAGCCGAACATTTGTGTGAAGATCAATGGCCCGACAATGGTGGTGATGCTGCTGAGGCTGGTCAGCGCGCCCTGCAACTCGCCCTGCGCCGAAGGCGGCACCTTCCCGGCGGCAATGCTGCGCAGCGCCGGATCGGCGACGTTTTCGATGACGGTCGCCACGATGACGACATAGACCACCCAGCCCTCCCAGGCGAAGGCATAGCCGGTCAAGCCTGCAGCCGAGAAACAGAGGCCGAGAAGCGCGGTCTTCCACTCGCCAAGCACAGGCACGATCCGCGGCAGGACAAGGCCCATGACGAGCGCAGCACCGATGCCGTAAATGCCGAGCGACAGGCCGATCTGGCCCTCGCTCCAACCGTAGCGGTAGGTGGAGACGAAGGACCAGACCGAGGGATAAACGGCATGCGCCAGGAAAAACAGGAACATGACGAGGCTGACCCCGCCGATGCCAGGGTAATGGCGCATCTGGCGCAGCGCGCCGAGGGGGTTGGCGCGTTTCCACTCGAAGCGGCGGCGGTTCTTCGCCTCCAGCGTTTCCGGCAGCAGAAAGCAGGCGGCGATGAAATTGAGAAGCGACAAAGCGGCAGCGCCGAGGAAGGGTACGCGTGGGCCGAATTCCCCGAGGAATCCGCCAATGACAGGGCCGATGGTAAAGCCGACGCCGAAGGCGATGCCGATCAGTCCGAAGTTCTTCGCGCGGTTCTCCTCCGTGCTGATATCGGCGATATAGGCCGAGCAGGTGGCGAAGCTGCCGCCGCTGATGCCGGCAAGCACGCGGCCGACGAACAGCATCCAGAAGCTGGTGGCGATGCCGCAGATGAAGTTGTCGATGGCGAAGGTCAGCACCGAAAGCAGAAGGATCGGCCGGCGGCCGAAGCGGTCGGACAGGTTTCCGAGCAACGGCGCGAACAGGAACTGCATGCCGGCATAGACGAGCATCAGCCAGCCGCCGTCGATCGCCGCATCGCTGACGCTGCCGCCGGTCAGCTGCTCCAGATAGGCGGGCAGCACCGGCATGATGATGGCGATGCCGATAATGTCGAGGAAGAGGATGACGAAGACCAGGAAAAGGCCGCGGCGAACGAATCTCGGATCAAGCATGAGGCATCTCTACAGCAGCTGTTTCTGAAAAGACGATCTCCGTCGCCGGAAAGTGACATAGCTCAGAAAAGAAACTGAAACAATCGGTGAACATCCGGAAGCATCTCAGGAGTTCTACGGGAAAATCGTCAGGGCCTCAACCGGTAGACGCGCGCCGTCGTTCCGGCGAATCGTAGCTATAAAACTCCCTTGCAATCGCCGCGACGGCATCCAGATCAATCCAAGCAGAACATTGTTCCCCTCATCGGCGCCCGCCGCCGCGACCGGTTGACTGAGGCGCTCGGTTCACTTGCGGTGGATCTGTCGGCAGAAGATTTCGCTGCCATTGAACGCGTCGTGCCGAAGGATGCTGCGGCCGGCGGGCGCTATCCCGAGCATATGCTGCAGCACATGGATAGTGTGAAGTGAGGTTAGGTGTTAGGTCAAAGGGGCTCAAACGTCCGGCCGTGTAGCCCCCTCATCCGACCTACGGGCACCTTCTCCCGAGGGGAGAAGAGGGAATCGAAACGTCGCGGAAAGTCCCCTTCTCCCCTCGGGTAGATGGGACCCCAAGGGTCGGATGAGGGGCCACACGCAGGGACTCTGGAAACCTCAAACTGGCCCCGAAAACGTATCACACGCCGTCAGCTGTCCGCTGTCGAAACCGCGCTTGAACCATCTGACGCGCTGCGCCGAGGTGCCGTGGTTGAAACTCTCGGGCACGACGTAACCTTGCGAGCGCTTCTGCAGCGTATCGTCGCCGATCTGCTGTGCGGCATTCAGCGCCTCCTCGAGATCGCCCGCCTCCAGGATACCCTTCTGCTGGGTATACTTGCCCCAGATGCCGGCGAAGCAATCCGCCTGCAGCTCGACGCGGACCGACATCTTGTTGGCCTCCTCCTCGCTCATGCGCTGGCGGGCCTGGTTGAACTTCGGCAGGATGCCGAGCAGGTTCTGCACGTGATGGCCGACCTCATGCGCAACGACATAGGCTTCGGCAAAATCGCCGGATGCGCCGAAGCGATCGGACAGCTCTTGGAAGAAGGCCGTGTCGAGATAGACCTTATGATCTCCAGGGCAATAGAACGGACCGGTCGCGGCAGAGGCGAAGCCGCAGGCCGACTGCGTCTGGTCGGAGAAGAGTACGAGCCGAGGCTCCTCGTAATCCCGGCCCTGTGCCTGGAAAATGCCGTTCCAGGTATCCTCGGTCTCGGCAAGGACGGTCCGCACGAAAGCGGTCATTTCGTCATTGGCGGGGGTGCGGGCGCCGGATTCGCTCTGCTCGTAGCCGGGGCCGCTGGACATGCCCCCGCTGTCCAGCACCTGCATCAAGTCGATGCCCATCGCCTTGAAGATCAGATAGATGACGACGAGGAAGATGATCGTGCCGATGCTCAAGCCACCGCCGGCGCGGCGAACACCGCCGCCTGAGGGAAAGCTGAAACCACCGCCGCGGCCAAAACCGCCGCCGGTGGGATCGCCGCGACGATCCTCGACATTGTCGGACTGACGCCGGCCTCTCCATTCCATCTTCGTTCTCCCCGCCAATCCCGATGCTTGTCATCAATGAATTTATATAACCGTCAGCAGGAGGAATTCCAGCGGCTTCAACCGCATGCAAAATAGGCGGCTGCACGGCTCCTCGGCTGCAAACTTGACGGACGGTATATTGTTCCCTCAGCCCATCGGCCCCAGCCATGCGTCCCCATCACGTAAAGAAGATGCGTCAACCGCTTGACGCGACTCCTGCTTTCGCCCTTCCTGTTAGAAGGGGAGAATGCGGGAGGAGATGGCGATGAAGGCGGTGCGTCTGCAAGCGACGGGACAGTTGCAGCTTTGCGAAGTCGGAAAGCCGGCACCAGGTCCGGGTGAATTGCTCGTTCGGATCGAGGCCTGCGGCATCTGCGGCACCGACCGCCATATCTTCCACGGCGAATTTCCGTCGAAGCCGCCGGTGACGCTCGGCCATGAATTCGCCGGCATCATCGAGACCGTCGGACCTGATGTGACCGATTTCCGCCCCGGCATGCGCGTGACCGGCGATCCGAACATTTCCTGCGGCGGCTGCGGGGAATGCCGGCGCGGCCGAGTCAATCTCTGCCGGAACCTGCAGGCGATCGGCATTCACCGCGACGGCGGCTTTGCCGATTATGTCTGCATGCCGCAAAGCCAGGCCTTCGCGCTGCCGACCGATCTTGATCCGCTCCACGGCGCCTTCTGCGAACCGCTCGCCTGCTGCATCCACGGCGTCGATCTCGCCGGGCTGCATACCGGCGCTTCAGTCATCGTACTCGGCGGCGGCGTGATCGGCCTGCTCACGGTTCAACTGGCAAGGCTCGCCGGCGCCACCCGCGTCATTCTGGTGACGCGCAGCGCCGAAAAACGACGCTTGGCCGAAATCCTCGGCGCCACGGCAACGGCCGATCCAGGCGACGGCGATATCGTTGCCCGCATCACCGCCGCAGACGGATTGCTGCCCGGCGGCGCCGATGTCGTCTTCGAATGCGCCGGCGTCGCTGAAACCATGCAACAGGCGCCGCGGCTTGCCCGCCGTGGCGGCACTGCCGTCATTCTCGGCGTGATGCCGCAGGGGGCAAAAATCGAGATCCAGCCCTTTGACCTGCTGTTTCGCGAAGTCAGGCTGATAAGCTCCTTCGTCAACCCCTTCACTCATGGCCGCGCCGCCGATCTGATCGCCTCCGGCAGGATCGAGGTCGAGCCGTTGATCTCCCGCAGGATTGGGCTTGCAGAAGCCCCAGACGCGATCGTCAATCCGGCGCGCAGCGGCGAAATCCGGGCGCTCGTCATCCCCGGCCGGGAATAGGCGTCCGCGCCGGTTCGAATTCCTGTCGATTCCGCGATTTATGGGGTTCCGTTTGCAAATACATTTGCCTATAAGCCGCTTCTAGCCTGAAAAGACCCAGCATGCGCAACCGACCCGGTGATCTCCCACCCTGGCCGGTTTTCTGCGCAGCCAGAAAATGGATATCGCCATGCCGAAGCGCCAAGACATCAAATCGATCCTCATCATCGGCGCGGGACCGATCGTCATTGGCCAGGCTTGCGAATTCGACTATTCCGGTACCCAGGCCTGCAAGGCTTTGAGAGAGGAAGGCTACCGCGTCATCCTCGTCAACTCCAACCCGGCGACGATCATGACCGACCCCGGGCTGGCAGACGCAACTTATGTCGAGCCGATCACCCCGGAAGTCGTCGCGAAGATCATCGCCAAGGAGCGCCCGGACGCGCTGCTGCCGACCATGGGCGGCCAGACGGCATTGAATACCGCCCTATCCCTAAAGCGCATGGGCGTGCTCGACCGCTACAATGTCGAGATGATCGGCGCCAAGCCGGCGGCCATCGACATGGCCGAAGACCGCGCTCTGTTCCGCGAGGCTATGGCACGCATCGGCCTTGAAACGCCGCGCTCGATGCTGGCGAACGCCACCGACATCAAGGATCTCGACCGCAAGACGCACGAAGCCGAGCGCACCAAACTGCGCGAAAGCCTCTCCGGTCCCGACCTCGACAAGGCGCTGGACGAGCTGGAAAACCAGTGGAATCTTGGCGAGAGCGACCGCAAGCAGCGCTACCTGAACCATGCCATGGCGATCGCCGCCCAGGCACTCGACCATGTCGGCCTGCCCGCCATCATCCGCCCCTCCTTCACCCTCGGCGGCACCGGCGGCGGCATTGCCTACAACCGCTCGGAATTCTTCGAGATCGTCGGCGGCGGTCTCGACGCTTCGCCGACCACCGAAGTGCTGATCGAAGAATCGGTGCTCGGCTGGAAGGAGTATGAAATGGAAGTGGTCCGCGACAAGGCGGACAACTGCATCATCATCTGCTCGATCGAGAACATCGATCCGATGGGCGTTCATACCGGCGACTCCATCACTGTCGCTCCGGCGCTGACGCTGACCGACAAGGAATACCAGATTATGCGCAACGCCTCGATCGCGGTGCTGCGCGAGATCGGCGTCGAGACCGGCGGCTCGAACGTCCAGTTCGCCGTCAATCCGAAGGACGGCCGCCTCGTCGTCATCGAAATGAACCCGCGCGTCTCGCGCTCCTCGGCACTCGCTTCCAAGGCCACCGGCTTCCCGATCGCCAAGGTCGCCGCGAAGCTCGCCATCGGCTACACGCTCGACGAGTTGGAAAACGATATCACCGGCGGCGCAACGCCGGCTTCCTTCGAGCCGTCCATCGACTATGTCGTCACCAAGATCCCGCGTTTCGCCTTCGAGAAATTCCCCGGCGCCTCCCCGGTCCTGACGACGGCGATGAAATCGGTCGGCGAAGTCATGGCGATCGGCCGCACCTTCGCCGAATCGCTGCAGAAGGCGCTGCGCGGCCTCGAAACCGGCCTGACCGGCCTCGACGAAATCGAGATCCCCGATTTCGAAGAAGGCGAATCCAGCCAGAACGCCATCCGCGCAGCCATCGGCACGCCGACGCCGGACCGCCTGCGCATGGTCGCCCAGGCGCTGCGCCAGGGCCTCAGCATCGAAGAGGTGCATGAAGGCTGCAAGATCGATCCCTGGTTCATTGCCGAACTCAAGAATATCGTCGACATGGAAGCCCGCATCCGCGAGCATGGCCTGCCCGGCGATGCCGCGAACCTGCGCATGTTGAAGGCCATGGGTTTCTCCGACGCGAGGCTGGCGACCCTGACCGGCAAGCGCCCGAAGGAAGTCGCGGAACTCCGCAACAGCCTGAACGTGCGTCCGGTTTTCAAGCGTATCGACACCTGTGCGGCCGAATTCGCTTCGCCTACGGCCTATATGTATTCGACCTACGAGACGCCCTTCGTCGGCGCCGCCCGCTCGGAAGCGCAAGTCTCCGACCGCAAGAAGGTCGTCATCCTCGGCGGCGGCCCGAACCGCATCGGCCAGGGCATCGAGTTCGACTATTGCTGCTGCCATGCCGCCTTCGCGCTGAAGGATGCCGGCTATGAAGCGATCATGATCAACTGCAACCCCGAAACCGTCTCGACCGACTATGACACGTCGGATCGCCTCTACTTCGAGCCGCTGACGGCCGAAGACGTGATCGAGATTCTGCGTGCCGAACAGGAAAAGGGCGAAGTCGTCGGCGTCATCGTCCAGTTCGGCGGCCAGACGCCGCTGAAGCTTGCCGAGGCGCTTGAGAAGAACGGCATTCCGATTCTCGGCACCGCGCCTGACGCGATCGACCTCGCCGAAGACCGCGACCGCTTCCAGAAGCTTCTGATGAAACTCGATCTCAACCAGCCGAACAACGGCATCGCCTATTCGGTCGAGCAGGCCCGCCTCGTCGCCGCCGAGATCGGCTTCCCGCTGGTCGTTCGCCCGTCTTACGTGCTCGGCGGCCGCGCCATGCAGATCCTGCATTCGGAAGGCCAGTTGCAGACCTACCTTCTCGATACGGTTCCGGAACTGGTGCCTGAGGATATCAAGCAGCGTTATCCCAACGACAAGACCGGCCAGATCAACACGCTGCTCGGCAAGAATCCGCTGCTCTTCGACAGCTACCTCACCCACGCGATCGAAGTCGACGTCGACTGCCTCTCCGATGGCACCGACGTCTATGTCGCGGGCATCATGGAGCATATCGAGGAAGCCGGCATCCATTCCGGTGACTCGGCCTGCTCGCTGCCGCCGCGTTCGCTGCCGGTCGAACTGCTCGACGAGTTGGAGCGCCAGGCCAAGGCCATGGCCAAGGCGCTCAATGTCGGCGGCCTGATGAACGTCCAGTTCGCCATCAAGGACGGCACTGTCTACGTGCTCGAAGTCAATCCGCGCGCCTCGCGCACCGTGCCCTTTGTCGCCAAGACCATCGGTGCGCCAATCGCCAAGATCGCCGCCCGCGTCATGGCCGGCGAGACGCTCGACGCGACCTTCGCCGCCTATGGGCAGAAGCCCGATCCGCGTAAGCTCACCCACATCGCTGTCAAGGAAGCCGTCTTCCCCTTCGCCCGCTTCCCCGGCGTCGACACGCTGCTCGGCCCGGAAATGCGCTCGACCGGCGAAGTGATCGGCCTCGACAGCGATTTTGCCCTGGCCTTCGCCAAGTCGCAGCTCGGCGCCGGCGTCGAGTTGCCGCGTGATGGAACAGTCTTCGTCTCCGTGCGTGATGAGGACAAGGCGCGCGTGCTGCCGGCGATCCGCATCCTCGTCGAAGAAGGCTTCAAGGTGCTGGCAACCGGCGGCACCGCCCGCTTCCTTGGCGAAAACGGCATCACCGCCACCAAGATCAACAAGGTCCTGGAAGGCCGTCCGCACATCGAGGACGCGATCCGCAACCGCCAGGTCCAGCTCGTCATCAACACCACGGACGGCAACAAGGCGATCTCGGATTCCAAGTCACTGCGCCGCGCAACGTTGATGCAGAAGGTGCCCTATTACACGACGATGGCCGGCGCCGAAGCCGCCGCTCAGGCGATCAAGGCGCTGAGGGCAGGCAATCTCGAAGTCCGGCCGCTGCAGAGCTATTTCGCCTGACATGAGAGCAATTCCAGCAGAACTGTGCCGCAGTCTTGCTGGATTGCGTAAAAACAACGAGATAGCGCCATCGCTTAATGGGCGCTGGCGCTATCTCGCCGGAATCAATTTATCCGGCTAAGACCATAAGCCGCTGAATTTCCGTCATATCCTCGCGAAACCGCGCCAGTTCCTCTGCCTTCAGCCGCTCGTCAGGAATGCGCAGCAGATAGGATGGATGCACGGTGACGAAGAGCGTACGCCCTCCTTCGATCGCCATCGCCCTTCCCCTGACATCCTGCAGCTGTTCTTTCACGTCGGTCAGCGCCGCAAGCGCCGTCGCCCCCATTGCGACGATCAGTTTCGGCTTAATCAGCGCCAACTCCCGATCGAGCCACGAGCGGCAATGCTTCACCTCGCTCATATTGGGCTTCTGGTGGATGCGCCGCTTGCCACGCGGCTCATACTTGAAATGTTTGACCGCATTGGTGACGTAGAGCCTCGATCGGTCGATGCCGGCCTCTGCTATCACCTGATCGAGAAGCCTGCCGGCAGGTCCGACGAAGGGGCGGCCGGCAATATCCTCCTGGTCGCCCGGCTGCTCGCCGACAAACATCACCTGCGCATCGCGCGGCCCCTCCCCGAACACGGTCTGGGTGGCATTGGCATGCAGCGGACAGCGCGTGCAGACGGCGGCTTCCGCGCGCAGTGCTTCCAGCGTGCCCGCTGGAGCCTCAGGTTCTGCGGGGAGATTGCGTGCCGCCTGCTGCAAGCGGTCGTGGAACGGCAGCGATAGCGTCGCCTCCCGCGCCGCCATCTCCCGCACCTTGCTTTCGGCCGATGCAATCAAGCCAGGAATGAGATCCGCCTCCGGCAGGTTCTTCCAGTACTTCTTCGGCATCTCCGCCTGCATCGCCTTCACCTTCAATCGCGCCGGGTTGAAGATATTGGCGTAGTAGGTACGCCAGAGCTCGTCGGTGGCATCGCTGAGATTGGGCTTTTCACACGGCTCGTCGGCAATCGTCAACCGCTCTCCGTCCCAGGCCGCCGATCCCTTCGGCGTTGCAATCAGCCAGTCCATGTCGTTGAAGCGCCGCTGGAAGAAGGGAGCCGTGCGTCTGACGATATGATGGTCGGGCTCGAACCAGGCGAGGAATTTCCGACGCGCTGCCGATACCGCACCAACTTCCTTGAAACGGACGAAGGCCGTCATCTTGTGAGCGTCGCGCCGAACGCTCTTCGCCATCAGCTTGGCCCGCACGACATCCTCATCGGACGTCACCTCCAACAGCTGCCGGTCCATCTGCAGCCGCCAGAGCAGACGGTACAGCAGAGAAAATCGCGCCGGATCGGAATGGCAAAGAACCATCTCAGCAAGCCCTATGAAGGCGGGCGGCACCGTCATCGGCTTGCGGGTCGTCGCGGGCGCCGGCGGCATGGCGTCCCGCTGAAAGGACAGATCGGCCTCGGCGCTCCTTTCGCGCCAATCGATCTCCTCCGGCAATATGCCGGCCGCCGCCAGGGCGCGTGCCGCGTCACGCCATTCGGCAAGATCTCCGCGTCCTGCGAGAACCACCCGGCGCATCATAGCAACGACAATTGTTCGGGCTGCGGCTCGAACATGGCCCGCAGGTCCGGGCGGTCGATCAGCCGCCTTGGCGACCAGCCTTCCGCGGCGATGAAGGGCTGGACCTTCTTGATCGAAACGCCGAGCCGGGAGAGATCATCGAGCCCCAGGCGACGAAAACGGCGCGCCGAAACGATCGCCTTCACAGTTTTTAAGCCGAGGCCCGGCACACGCAGCAGTCGCTCACGCTCAGACTTGTTGATGTCGACCGGAAACTCGCCCCGGTTGGCAAGGGCCCAGGCAAGCTTTGGATCGAGATTGAGATCAAGCATGCCGTCCGCCTGGCTTGCGGTGATTTCCTCGATGCCGAAACCGTAGAACCGATACAGCCAGTCTGCTTGGTAGAGCCGGTGTTCTCGCATCAGCGGCGGTTTGATCAGCGGCAGGTTTTTCGACGCGTCGGGGATGGGGCTGAAGGCGGAGTAATAGACGCGCTTCAGGCCATAGCTGCTGTAAAGCCGGCCGCTGCTCGCAAGGATCGTCGCATCATTGGCCCCATCTGCGCCGACGATCATCTGCGTGCTCTGGCCGGCCGGGACGAAACGCTGTCGTTTCCTCGTCTTTAATGTCGGCTCACTGGCCGCCTCGATCTTGAGCCGGAGGTCCCCCATCGATCGCCTAATACTGGCAGGCTTCTTCTCCGGTGCGAAACGGGAAATCCCGCTATCGGTCGGCAGTTCGATATTGAGCGACAGCCTGTCGGCATGAAGCCCCGCCTCCTCGATCAGATGCGGCGACGCCTCAGGGATCGCTTTGAGATGGATATAGCCGCGGAAATTGTGGGTTACCCGCAGCTCACGCACGATGCGGACCAGCTCCTCCATCGTGTAATCGGAAGAGCGAATGATACCGGAGGACAGGAAGAGGCCTTCGATATAGTTGCGGCGGTAGAATTCGAGCGTCAGCCAGACGACCTCCTCCGCGGTGAAGCGTGCCCGCTCGACATTGCTAGAGGAGCGATTGACGCAATAGGCGCAGTCATAGATGCAGAAATTGGTGAGCAGGATCTTCAGAAGCGAAATGCACCGCCCATCCGGAGCATAGGCATGGCAGATGCCGGACCCCTCGGTCGAACCCAGTCCGCCGCTTCTGCTCGAATCGCGTTTCACCGTGCCGCTGGAAGCACAGGAAGCATCGTATTTCGCGGCGTCTGAAAGGATGGCCAAACGTTCGGTTAGCGACTTCTTCATTAGAATGTTCACTATATGTTCTTGGCTGCAAAGTCAATCCCGACGTCCCCGCTTATGCCCCGTTTTGGCGCACATCACCTGACGTACCAGCGGGTTGGGTTTCATTTATGCGAATTTTCTGGAAATCAGCCGTGGCGATCTGCTATAAGCATGCAACTATGATTGTGGCACGGTTCCGAAGCTCCCCTTCGGGACCTGTTTTCTTTTGTGTGTGCCTGACTGTGCTGACGCAAGACGGGCGGCCGCAAGGAGTGAAGGACAGAAAAATGGTTGATAAGGTACCGATGACACAGGGTGGTTTCGTCAAGCTGCAGGAAGAACTGCGCTGGCGTCAGCAGGAAGAGCGTCCCCGAATCATCGAGGCGATCGCCGAAGCCCGTGCTCATGGCGACCTTTCCGAAAATGCCGAATACCACGCCGCGAAGGAAGCCCAGAGCCACAACGAGGGCCGCATCACCGAGCTGGAAGACCTGACGGCGCGCGCCGAGGTTATCGATCTCACCAAGATGTCGGGCGACAAGATCAAGTTCGGCGCCAAGGTGAAGCTCGTCGACGAGGACACCGAGGAAGAAAAGACCTACCAGATCGTCGGCGACCAGGAAGCCGACGTCAAGGCCGGCCGCATCTCCATCTCCTCCCCGATCGCGCGTGCGCTGATCGGCAAGGAAGTCGGCGATTCCATCGAGGTCAACGCACCGGGTGGCTCCAAGGCCTACGAAATCCTCCAGGTTTCCTGGGGCTGATCGCCCGCCAGACATGAGATTCATCCTTGCCGGACATTCGTGACGTCGAGATCATCGCGCCCAATTTCAAGCGCCGGCTCTCCGGCGTCACCTCGACCATCGTCCAGCTCATCCCGTGCCAGATCCGGCTTGGCATGCGCATAGCAACGCTGGGGCCGGGCCTGCCGGAGGGCCTGCCAAAACTGAGTTGGGCGCAGCTTTTTGGGCTGTGGCGCCCGCCGGCCCGGCGCCGTCACCGCGTCTGGCACGCCCGCCGCAACAATGAGATGGCCGTCGGCATCCTGCTTTGCCATGTCCTGCGCATGCCGCTGAAGCTGCTCTTCACCTCGGCCGCGCAACGCCGTCACACCGCCTATACGAAATGGCTGATCCGCCGCATGGATGCGGTAATCGCGACCAGCGACCGTTCCGGCTCCTTTCTCGAGGTGCCTCACACGGTCATCCAGCACGGCGTCGACCTTTCCTTGTTCCACCCGCCGGAAACGGCCGACGATGGCATTGGCGCCACCGGGCTGCGCGGACGCTATCTCGTCGGCTGCTTCGGCCGCGTGCGCCATCAGAAAGGCACCGATCTCTTCGTCCAAGCGATGATCGAACTCTTGCCGCAGCACCCCGAATGGACGGCCGTCGTCTCCGGCCGCGTGACGGCGGAGCACACCGCCTTCGGCGAAAAGCTCAAGGCCGATGTCGCCGCCGCGGGCCTCGCCGACCGTATCCTTTTCCTCGGTGAAGTGCCCGATATCAAAATCTGGTATCGCCGTTTGACGCTTTACGTAGCCCCTTCCCGCAATGAGGGCTTCGGTCTGACGCCGCTCGAAGCCATGGCCTCGCGGACCGCGGTGGTGGCATCGGATGCGGGCGCCTATGCCGAACTCATCGCCGAAGGCGAGACCGGCTCGGTGGTGGCGGCTGGCGACGGCGAAGCGCTGACGCGGGCAATCGCCCCCTATATCGCAGATCCGTCGCTGGCGATCGCGCATGGCGAGAATGCATTGCGTCATGTCCGGGCGAATTTCGCGTTGGAAAAAGAAGCAAACGCGATCGGCGCCGTCTATGAGCGCCTTCTCGGCGACAATCGTGGCTGAGCAGAACGAGATTCAGCAAAAAGCGACGGCCCATCACATGACGGGCCGCTGCAAATATCCAAGAGGGGCGAACAAAGCCGCCTTTTATTCCGCCGGCTGAAGCGTCACAGCCGGGACGCCCTCTTCCGTCTGGCCGCCGAGAGCTGCGGCGAGCTGCGCGGTATCCAGTTCCTTTTCCCAGCGTGCCACGACGATCGTCGCGACCGCATTGCCGACGAGGTTGGTCAGCGCCCGGCATTCCGACATGAAGCGGTCGATGCCGAGGATAAGCGCCATGCCGGCGACCGGCACGGAGGGCACGACGGAGAGCGTCGCGGCAAGCGTGATGAAGCCGGCGCCGGTGATTCCAGCGGCCCCCTTCGAGCTCAGCATCGCCACGAGCAGCAGCAGGATCTGATCACCCCAGGAGAGCTGGATGCCGGTTGCCTGGGCAATGAAGAGGGCGGCCAGCGTCATGTAGATATTGGTGCCGTCGAGATTGAAGGAATAGCCTGTCGGGATGACGAGGCCGACGACCGAGCGCTTGCAGCCGGCCTTTTCCATCTTGTTCATCAGCCCTGGCAGTGCGGCCTCGGACGACGAGGTGCCGAGAACCAGCAGCAGCTCTTCCTTGATGTAGCGCAGCAGCGTCAGGATCGAGAAGCCGTTATAGCGGGCGACGGCGCCGAGCACGACCAGAACGAAGAGCAGCGAGGTGATGTAGAAGGTGCCGATCAGCATGGCGAGGTTGGCGATCGAACCGATGCCGTACTTGCCGATGGTGAAGGCCATGGCGCCGAAGGCACCGATCGGGGCGGCCTTCATCAGGATGGCGACAAGTTTGAAGACAGGAGCCGTCAGCGCATTGAGGAAGGTCACGACCTGCTCACCCTTTTCGCCGACCATGGCGAGCGCAATGCCGAACAGCACCGAGAAGAACAATACCTGCAGAATATCGCCATCGGCAAAGGCGCCGACAATCGTCGTGGGGATGATATTCGTGAGGAAGCCGACGATGCTCTGCTCATGCGCCTTCTCGGCAAAGGTGGCGACGGCCTTCGGGTCGAGCGAAGCCGGATCGATATTCATGCCGGCGCCGGGCTGAATGACATTGGCGACGACCATGCCGATGACGAGCGCCAAGGTCGAGAAGGTCAGGAAGTAGAGCATTGCCTTGCCGGCGACGCGGCCGACCTTCTTCAAGTCGCTCATGCCGGCAATACCGGTCGCAACCGTCAGGAAGATGACCGGCGCGATGATCATCTTGACGAGCTTGATGAAGGCATCGCCGAGCGGCTTCAGCTGCGTGCCGAGTTCGGGGTAGAAATGGCCGAGCAGGATACCCGCGGCGATGGCGGCGAGAACCTGAACGTAAAGATGGGCATAAAAGGGTTTTCTTCGCTTGCTGTCCGCGACTGCATCGAATGGTGCTGCGATCATGATGTCCTCCTAAAGGCTCGTCCGGAACGAACTCCGGCCTCCCGAGCCGTTCGCTTCACTCCAACAGCTCAGCCGTTGTTGCCATCTCTTTCGCAAGCGCCGTGCCAGTTTCGCGTAGCCTTTTTAGAGTGTTGTATTTCCTGCATAAAAACTTTCCATGGGCCCTTGGGTCTTTCAGGAGATGCGAAAAACCACACAAATCTATTTGCGTCTCGTGCGGAAAGATGCACAAATCCCCCATGTCCTTGTCAGTCTCGCAAAGGCCTTGGCCCTCCTTGCCCTTGCAGCACCGCATCCGCCGGATGTGGTGGGCCTATGCAGTGCTCGCCCTCTCGGCCGTCCTCGCAAGCCTCTGGGTCAGCGGCGAGATCGGCCGGCGCCGGGCAGAGGCGGCCCTGGAGGAACAAGCACGCACCGATGCGAGGATGAATGTAGCGCTGCTGCGCACGGTCCTCGAAAAATACCGGGCGCTGCCCTTCGTGCTGTCGCAGGATACCGCGCTCGGCGCCGCCTTGGCGGGGCGCGACGCCGCCACATTCGATGAGCTCAGCCGGAAGCTGGAGACGCTGGCTGCCGGCACGAAGGCTGCCGTCATCTATGTCATAGACAAGAACGGCATCGCGGTTTCGGCCAGCAATTGGCGCGAACCGACGAGCTTCGTCGGCAATGACTATCGTTTTCGCGAATACTTCCAGGGCGCGGTCACCGAAGGACAGGCCGAACATTTCGCGCTCGGGACGGTCAGCAAGAAGCCGGGCCTTTATATTTCCCAGCGGATATCAGGCAGCAGCGGTCTTCTGGGCGTCGTCGTCGTCAAGGTGGAATTCGACGATGTCGAGGCGGATTGGAATGCCTCGGGCGCACCGTCCTACGTCATCGACGATCGCGGCATCGTCCTCATAACAAGCGTTCCCTCATGGCGGTTCATGACGATCGGCCGGATCGCCGAGGATCGGCTGACGGCGATCCGCGAGAGCCTGCAATTTGGTGATGCGCCGCTTCAGCCATTGCCGCTCGATATCGTCCGACACCTGGGTGACCGGCTTGACGTCGTCGAGATCGTCATGCCCGGCGGCGCCGGAAAAACCAGCTTCCTTGGGGTCGCGATGCCAGTCCCCGCAACCAGGTGGCATCTGCAGCATCTTGTAGCGCTGGGGCCGTCCGTCGATGCGGCGGTCCGCGAAACGCGCATGCTGGCGCTGCTCTTGCTTTTGCCGCTTCTGGCAGGCGCCGCCTTCCTCGTGCGCCGCCGCCAGACGATCACGCTCAGGATCTTCAGCGAACAGCAGGCGCGCGAAGAACTGGAACAGCGCGTAGCCGAGCGGACGCTCGATCTCAGCCAGGCCCGGGATCGCCTACAGGCCGAGATCACCGGTCACCGCAGCACGGAGCAGAAGCTCCAGGCGGTACAGCAGGATCTGGTGCAGGCCAACCGGCTGGCAATCCTGGGCCAGGTGGCCGCCGGCGTCGCCCACGAGATCAACCAGCCGGTGGCGACCATCCGCGCCTATGCCGACAATGCCCGCACCTTCCTCGAGCGCGGCCAAACCGCGCCTGCCGGCGATAATCTTCAGAACATCGCGGCGCTGACGGAGCGCATCGGCACGATCACCGAGGAGTTGAAGACCTTCGCCCGCAAGGGCCGCAGCAGTGCCGAGCCGACTGGCCTGAGGGAAGTCATCGAGGGTGCGGTGATGCTGTTGCGCAGCCGCTTTGCCGGCCGCATGGATACGCTTGACATCGAGCTGCCGCCGGCCGCGCTGCAGGTCATGGGAAACCGGATCCGCCTCGAGCAGGTGCTCATCAATTTGCTTCAGAACGCCCTGGAGGCAGTGGCGCCGAAGGCTGAGGCGGGGCGCGTCGAGGTCAGAACATCAACCGATGCGGACATGGTGACCCTGACGGTCGTCGACAACGGCCCCGGCATTTCGCCTGAAATCCGCAAGGGCCTGTTCACGCCGTTCAACACATCGAAGGAGAGTGGTCTCGGCCTCGGGCTCGTCATCTCCAAGGATATTGTCGGCGATTACGGCGGCCGGATGGAGGTTGAGAGCAATGGCGAAGGAAGCCGGTTCATCGTTCATCTGAGGAAGGCTTAGGTCATGGACACACGGAGCCCGGTTGCGCTGATCGACGACGACAGGGACCTGCGCCGCGCCACAGCCCAGACGCTGGAGCTCGCCGGCTTCTCCGTTTTCGCCTATGATGGCGCCAAGGCGGCGCTGGCGGACCTGCCGGCGGACTTCGCCGGCCCCGTCGTCAGCGATATTCGCATGCCCGAGATCGACGGGCTGCAACTCTTCGCCATGCTGCAAGGCATGGATGCCGACCTGCCGGTGATATTGATGACCGGCCACGGCGATATTCCGATGGCCGTACAGGCCATTCAGGATGGCGCCTATGATTTCATCGCCAAGCCCTTCCCTGCCGACAGGCTCGTCCAGAGCGTGCGCCGCGCCAGCGAAAAACGTCGGCTCGTTCTGGAAAACCGCATGCTGCGCAAAGGAGCCGAAGATGCGCAAGAGACTTTGCCGCTGATCGGCCAGACGCCCGTCATGGAGAATCTCAGAAAAATTCTTCGCCACATCGCCGATACCGACGTCGACGTGCTCGTTGCCGGCGAGACCGGCAGCGGCAAGGAAGTGGTCGCGCAGATCCTGCATCAGTGGAGCCACCGCCGGAAAGGCAATTTCGTGGCGCTGAACTGTGGGGCGCTACCCGAAACGGTCATCGAAAGCGAGCTGTTCGGCCACGAGGCCGGCGCCTTTACCGGCGCGCAGAAGCGCCGCACCGGCCGAATCGAACATGCAGGCGGCGGCACGCTTTTCCTCGACGAGATCGAGAGCATGCCTCTGGCCACGCAGGTCAAGATGCTGAGAGTGCTGGAGATGCGCGAAATCACCCCGCTCGGCACCAACGAGGTGCGCCCGGTGGATCTGCGCGTCGTCGCAGCCGCCAAGATCGACCTCGGCGATCCCGAGGTGCGCGGCGATTTTCGCGAGGATCTCTATTACCGGCTGAATGTCGTGACGATTTCCATTCCGCCGCTGAGGGAGCGCCGCGACGATATTCCGCTGCTGTTTTCCCATTTCGCCGCCCGCGCGGCCGAGCGCTTCCGCCGCGATGTCCCGCAGCTTTCAGAGAATGTTCGGCGGCATCTTGTCACCCACGCATGGCCGGGCAACGTCCGCGAACTCTCCCACTATGCCGAACGGGTGGTGCTGGGCGTTGAGGGCGGCGGAGCGACGCTCGTTCCCCCGCAGCCGACCGGCGGCACGTTGCCCGAACGGCTGGAACGCTACGAGGCGGAGATCATCCGCGACGCGCTTTCGGCGAATGACGGCGACGTGCGCCGCACCATCGAAGCGCTCGGCATCCCCAGAAAGACGTTTTACGACAAGCTCCAGCGCCACGGCATCAGCCGCGGCGGCTACATCAAGGGCAAGTGAGCCGAACCGGCGTTGAACCGCGCTGTCAGAACGGCAGACGCGCATCCTCCTTGACTTCCTTCATGACGAAAAATGTGCGGGTCTGCCTGACGCCGGGCAGCGCGATCAGTTTTTGCCCGTGCAGCTTGTTGAAATCAGCCATGTCGCGAACCCTGATCTTGAGCAGATAATCGAAGTCACCGGCGACGAGGTTACAGTCGAGGACTTCCTTCAATTCGAGCACCGCACTTTCAAAGGCTGCAAAGCTCTCCGGCGTGGAGCGGTCGAGCACGACACCGACCATGACGAGTGCCCCGAGACCGACCGAGGCGGGTGCCACCTCCGCTCTCACGCCCGTGATGTAGCCATCGTCGAACAGACGCTGCGTGCGCCTGTGACAGGTGGCGGGACTGACGTTGACGCGTTCGGCAAGTTCGGCATTCGTCAGCCGACCTTCCGCCTGCAAAGCCCTCAGAATCTTGACGTCGATCCGGTCCAGCGGCTCCATGAAAGAAACTTTCACATTTTGAGTATGCAATCACTGAAAGTTTCATTCATGTACAAGAAATCTGCACGTTACAAAAGCTTTACTCGCAAAATAGAGAGCACCTCTCACAGCGTTTGCCTTAAAATCGGAGCCGATGCCACACGACGGAGCCGCCTGATGTCCCTTCTCGAAAAATTCGAACGCTATCCCCTCACTTTCGGCCCGACACCGATCGAGCATCTCCCGCGGTTGACGGCAGCGCTCGGCGGAAAGGTGCAGATCTACGCCAAACGCGACGACTGCAATTCGGGCCTCGCCATGGGCGGCAACAAGCTCAGAAAGCTCGAATATATCGTGCCGGACGCAATCGCCTCGGGTGCCGATACACTGGTTTCCATCGGCGGCGTGCAGTCCAACCATACCCGCATGGTCGCCGCCACCGCCGCCAAGATCGGCATGAAATGCGTGGTGATCCAGGAGAAATGGGTGCCGCACTATGACGCCGTCTATGATCGCGTCGGCAACATCCTGATGACGCGGCTGATGGGCGCCGACAGCCGCCTTGTTGATGACGGTTTCGACATCGGCATCCGAAAGAGCTGGGAAGATGCCATCCAGTCCGTGAAGGACGCGGGTGGCAAGCCCTATCCCATCCCCGCGGGCGCCTCGGTGCATAAATACGGCGCCCTCGGCTATATCGGCTTTGCCGAAGAAGTGGCCAAGCAGGAAGTAGAACTCGGCTTCAGATTCGACTACGTCGTCGTGTGCGTCGTCACCGGATCGACTCAAGGCGGCATGATTGTCGGCTTCGCCGCGCAGGACCGCGCCGACCGCGTGATCGGCATCGATGCGTCGGGCACGCTCGATCAGACGCGAGCCCAGGTCCGCCATATCGTCGACAATACTGCTGAGCTGGTCGGGCTGGGCCGAGCCATTCGAGACGACGAAATTGTCATCAATCCCGACTATGCCTATCCGGCCTACGGAGTACCGTCAGAGGAAACCAACGAGGCCATACGCCTTGCCGCCCGCACCGAGGCGATGATCACCGATCCGGTCTATGAAGGAAAATCCATGCAGGGCCTCATAGACCTGACGCGCAAAGGCTTCTTCCCCGAGGGTTCGAAGGTTCTCTACGCCCATCTTGGGGGCGCCCCGGCGCTCAATGGCTACAGCTACTATTATCGAGAGGGATAGGTCCCCAGGGGTCGGAAGGAGAGTGTCGCCGTCGGATGCGATGCTCTCTCGATCAGACAGACGGCGTCGTTTCCGGCCCAGGGCCGATCGACAGTCCGTTCAGGTGGCGCCGGAAAGTGGGATTTTCGAGCACTGGAGCGCAGCGTAATTCAGCTACGTGAGCACAGGAAATCGCGCTTTGCAGATCCGTTGGGGCTGAGTGTGGCCTGGCCCTAGACCTCTACCAGTCCGAGCTTCTTCACTTGCCGGATCGTCAGCATGGTGCGGACGGTGTCGACATGCTCGTTCGCCGTCAGAATCTCGATGACGAAATCCTGGAAATGGGTGAGATTTTCAGCGACGCAATGCAGCAGGAAATCGCTGTCGCCCGAGACCATCCAGGCCTGGCGCACCAGCGGCCATTCGGTGGTGGCGGCGGCAAACGCCTTGAGGTTGCCTTCCGACTGATGTTTGAGGCCGACCATGCAGAAAGCCACCAAGTCGAAGCCGAGCTTCGGGCTGTTCAGCATGGCGTGATAGCCCTCGATGATGCCGGCTTCTTCGAGCTTGCGCACCCGGCGCAGGCAGGGCGGCGCCGATATGCCGACACGGTCGGCGAGTTCGACATTGGTCATGCGGCCGTCGGCCTGCAGCTCCCGGAGGATCTTTATGTCGATGACGTCGAGTTCCGTGCGACCCACATCATGGCCTTTCTTTAATTCTTCGCGGCGAGCTTCTATATAAAGCGGCGGAATACGCAAGAAAGTTTCAAGCCGATGACGGATTCTTGCACAGCAAGGCGATTTGCCTTGTTGGTAATGCAAGGCTGCCCTTGAATAAAAGCATTGGACGTTCATAAATGGCGCATGGACCGCGAAACGGCCGTAATCGCACTTTAGCCGCCGCCCTCCTGCCAGTCGAAAGGAAATGACATGCCCGCCCGCCACACAAAGGTGCTCATCATCGGTTCCGGACCTGCGGGCTATACTGCCGCGGTCTATGCCGCGCGCGCCATGCTGAAGCCGGTTCTGATCGCCGGCCTCGAACAGGGCGGCCAGTTGATGATCACCACCGATGTCGAGAACTATCCCGGCTTTGCCGATCCGATCCAGGGTCCGTGGCTGATGGACCAGATGCTGCAGCAGGCAAAACATGTCGGCGCCGAGATCGTCAACGATCTAGTGACCGAAGTCGACACCAACCAGCGCCCCTTCGTCGCCCGCACCGACAGCGGCCAGGTCTGGACCGCCGATACGCTGATCATCGCCACCGGCGCCAAGGCCAAGTGGCTCGGCATCGAGAGCGAACAGCATTTCCAGGGCTTCGGCGTTTCGGCCTGCGCCACCTGCGACGGCTTCTTCTATCGCAACAAGGATGTCATCGTGGTCGGCGGCGGCAACAGCGCCGTCGAAGAGGCGCTCTACCTCTCCAACATCGCCAAGTCGGTAACCGTCGCTCACCGCCGCGATTCTTTCCGCGCCGAAAAGATCCTGCAGGAGCGCCTGTTCGCGAAGGAAAACGTCAAGGTGTTGTGGAATACCGAAGTGGCCGAGATCACCGGCACGCCGCCCAAGCCACCGATGCCGCAATCCGTATCCGGCGCGCGCCTGCGCGACGTCAGGACCGGCGCGATCACCGAAATGCCGGTCGACGGCGTCTTCGTCGCCATAGGTCATGCCCCGGCAACCGAGCTGTTCAAGGGCAAGCTGAAGCTCAAGGAGAATGGCTATCTCTGGACGGCGCCTGATTCGACCGCGACCAGCCTGGAAGGGGTCTATGCCGCCGGCGACGTGACCGACGATACGTTCCGCCAGGCGATTACCGCCGCCGGCATGGGATGCATGGCAGCACTCGAAGCCGAGCGCTACCTGACGGGCCACATGCCCGTCGCCGTGGCCGCGGAGTAAAACCGGCATGAGGGGTGGGGGAATGCCATTGGATTGGGACAAG
Organism: Rhizobium sp. L9; assembly: GCF_002531885.1. Taxonomy (NCBI): domain Bacteria; kingdom Pseudomonadati; phylum Pseudomonadota; class Alphaproteobacteria; order Hyphomicrobiales; family Rhizobiaceae; genus Rhizobium; species Rhizobium sp. L9. Next base: position 99,579 of record NZ_NWSZ01000001.1, read on the forward strand.
CTGCGTATCTTCCACGCAGCTGCCGAGGCGGGTTCGTTCACGCATGCGGCTGATAAACTGCATCTGTCCCAATCCGCCATCAGCCGCCAGGTGAGCGCGCTGGAGCAGGATGTCGGCACCAAGCTGTTTCACCGCCATGCGCGCGGCCTAATCCTGACGGAACAGGGCGAACTGCTCTACCGCACCGCTCATGACGTGCTGCTGAAGCTCGAAACCGTCAAGATGCAGTTGACCGAGACGACCGAGACGCCGTCCGGCAAGCTGCGCGTCACCACGACTGTCGGCCTCGGCCAGGGCTGGCTGACCGACAAGATTCAGGAGTTCCTGCAGCTTTATCCCGATGTGCAGATCCAGCTCATCCTCGACAATGAGGAAGTGGATGTGAACATGCGCCACGCCGACTGCGCAATCCGCCTTCGTCAGCCGCAGCAGTCCGACCTCATCCAGCGCAAGCTCTTCACCGTGCACATGCACGTCTATGCGGCACCTTCCTACATCAACCGCCATGGCGAACCTCAGAAGATCGAGGACCTCGACAATCACCGCATTATCACCTTCGGCGAACCGGCGCCGAGTTACCTGCTCGATGTCAACTGGCTCGAAGTGGCTGGCCGTTCGTCCGACAACAAGCGGATCCCGCATCTACAAATCAACAGCCAGACTTCGATCAAGCGCGCCTGCCTGCTCGGAATCGGCGTTGCCTGCCTGCCGGACTATATCGTTGGCCGCGATCCTGGCCTTATTCAGCTGCCGATCAATGCTGACGTACCGTCGTTCGACACGTATTTTTGCTATCCTGACGAAATCAAGAATGCCGCCAAGCTGAAAGCTTTCCGCGATTTCATTGTCAGCAAAGCCAGAAACTGGAATTTTTAAGCCAGATTTATGGAATGTTTCCCTACTATGCGGTGAGCGCATGACTGGCATGCACAAATGAGGGTTGCCGTTTGCCCATTAAACCACCATATCGCACATAGCTGATGCACATGGTGGCTTTTCCTCCCAGTTCCACCGCATTAGCTGTTCCCCTCTGGAGGTTTTTGAACCTTCACACTTATAAGGGCCCTGGTTTTCCAGCGGCCCTCTTTTTTTGCCTTGCCGCCTCGACAAATGCCGCGCCGCAAAAAATTTGTGCGGCGCATAGCAGGCATGCACAAAAAAGCATTGAAACCTGCCTAAGGAAGCACCATATCCAACTCAGCTGATGCATTTCGTGGTTTCTCTCCCAGTTCCACCGCATTAGCTGTTCCCCTCTGGAGGTTATTGACCTTCACAATTCAAAGGGCCCTGGTTTTTCCGGTGGCCCTCTTTTTTTGCCCAAAATTTGCTCAATCGACAAAAGCCGCCGCCTCACGTGTCCGTGATTTGCATATCGGCATTCAACGATCAATATATCGTTCAAACACGATTTATAGTTCGGCAAACAACGATGGACAAAGACGAGATTATCAAGGCCCTCGCCCACCCCACCCGGATGGACATTCTGAGCTGGCTGAAGAATCCCGAGGAACATTTCCCCACGCAGGAGCATCCCTTTGAAATGGGCGTCTGCGCCAGCCAGTTCGAGCGCTGCGGCCTATCTCAATCCACCGTCTCGGCTCATCTCGGAACCCTGCAGCGCGCCGGCCTCGTCACCACCAGACGCGTCGGCCAGTGGATCTTCTACAAGCGCAACGAAGAAGCGATCGCTGCTTTCCTCAAGCAGCTGACACAGGATCTCTAGAATGCCCTTCTCGTCACCCGCGTTCCACTCGCCGCAGCCCTGATGGCCCTCATCAGCCCGGGTGCGATGGCGTTCACCTATCTCTCCGCTAAGGGCCGGGCCGCCCTCGCCCCGCAGAGTGATCCTCCCGCAAAAGAAAGGACCATCATGGCCAAGCTTTTTGAACCCACCAAGGTTGGCAACATCTCAGTCAAGAACCGCATCGTCATGGCGCCGCTCACCCGCAACCGCTCGCCGGGTGCTATCCCCAATGACCTCAATGTCGAATATTACCGCCAGCGCGCCACCGCGGGTCTGATCATCACCGAAGCGACCGCGATCACCCATCAGGGCCAGGGTTACGCCGACGTGCCTGGCCTTTACAGCAAGGAAGCGCTCGACGGCTGGAAGCGGGTGACCGACGCCGTCCACGCAGCCGGCGGCAGGATCGTCGTCCAGATGTGGCATGTCGGCCGCATCTCGCACACGACGCTGCAGCCGGACGGCGGCAAGCCGGTCTCCTCGACCAATCGTATCGCCAAGGCCAAGACCTATCTGGTCAATGCCGACGGCAGCGGCAGCTTTGCCGATACCTCTGAGCCGCGCGCGCTCGAAACGTCCGAAATTCCCGGCATCATCGAGGATTACCGAAGGGCGGCCCGCGCCGCCGTCGACGCCGGCTTCGACGGTGTCGAGATCCATGGCGCCAATGGTTATCTGCTCGATCAGTTCATCCGCGATGGCGTCAACGACCGCACCGACCAATATGGCGGCTCGATCGAAAACCGCACCCGCCTCACCTTCGAGGTCGTCGATGCGATCGTGAAGGAAATCGGCGCAGGCCGCACCGCAATCCGCATTTCGCCGGTAACGCCCTCTGGCGAAAGCTACGATTCCAATCCGCAGGCGACCTTCACCCATGTCGTCGAGGGGCTGGCCAGATACGGCCTCGCCTATATCCACGTCATCGAAGGCCAGACCGGCGGCGACCGTGATTACCGGCAGGGCGACAACCCCTCCTTCGATTACAAGGCGCTGCGCCAAGCTTATGAGAAGGCCGGCGGCAAGGCCAGCTGGATGGTCAATAACGGCTATGACCGCGATCTCGCAATCGACGCCGCCGAAAGCGGCCGCGCCGATCTGATCGCCTTCGGCAAACCCTTCATCGCCAATCCCGATCTCGTCGAAAGGGTGGCAAAGAACCTGCCGCTCAACACGCCCGACCAATCGACCTTCTACGGCGGCACCGCCAAGGGCTACCTCGACTATCCCGCCCTCGAAAGGGTCGCCTGAGGCTGCCTGAGTACGAATCGAGAAATTCCGCCGAGAGGCGGGATTTCTCAGGATGGTGAAACAAACTGCTCCAACCCCGGCACGTCACCTCGGCCTTGTGCCGAGGATCTCAGCCGATCCAATTAAGCGACTGAAAATAAATGTTTTCCTCCCAGGCAATTGCCGTGGTCAGATGCTCGGCACAAGGCCTGGCATGGCGGAGGAGACTTTGTCGAAAAACGCAGAAATCTTGCCGAGAGATGGAATTTCTGCGTTCAATATCCCTATATAGGATGCATGTTTGCTCCCTATCTCGATCGCTGGTCGCTCATATCGGACGGCGAGCCCATCATCACCCATTCGAGCCGTCTGCTGCCGGTCCTCTGGCAGGACAGACCCGCCATGCTGAAAGTGGCGACGGATATCGACGAACGATACGGCGCACTGTTGATGCAGTGGTGGGAGGGCGACGGTGCGGCTCATGTCTACGCACACGAAGGCGACGCTGTGTTGCTGGAAAGGGCAACCGGGAAACGCTCCCTGCTTGTCATGGCGATGGACGGAGAAGACGACGAAGCGAGCCGCATTCTCTGCCGCACCGCCGCGCGGCTGCATGCGCCGCGCGAAAGACCGCTCCCCGATCCCATTCCCCTCACCCGCTGGTTCCGTGATCTCGAGCCGGCCGCCGGCAAACATGGCGGCACGCTTGCCGATTGCTCTGCGATCGCCAACGCCCTCCTTGCCGATCCGCGCGATCTCGCCGTCCTCCACGGCGATATCCACCACGGCAACATTCTCGATTTCGAGGAGCGCGGTTGGCTGGCGATCGATCCGAAACGGCTCCACGGCGAGCGCGGTTTCGATTTCGCCAATATCTTCGCCAACGAGGAATTGCCGTCGATCACCGACCCCGCCCGCTTTCGCCGCCAGCTCGCCATCGTCTCTGCGGAGGCGGGGCTGGAGCCGAAGCGGCTGCTGCAATGGATCGCCGCCTATTCCGGCCTTTCCGCCGCCTGGTTTCTTGGCGACCCCAATATCGAACAGGCGGAGACTGCCTTGAAGGTCGCGCGCATCGCGCTGGCGAGCTGGCGGCCTAAGGCGCCTTCTGCAGCGTATGCCCGATAAAGGCGGCCGCGGTGTCACGATGCGCTTCGGGCAGGCAGCCGAGCGCCACGAGTGAGGCTCTTACCGCCTCATCGATCGGTGTGCGCGGCTCCTCGCCAAGTTCGGCCACAAGCTTCGCGTTGTTCATCCTGAGCGGCACTTTCCAGAGATAGCGCATCTCGTTGATCTCCCGCATCAACGGAATGAAGGGCGCGGCGAGCGGCACGATCCACCAGGGAAAGCGCCTGATCTTCGCCTTGCCGCCGGCGACACGCTTGATCGCTTCTGCCATCTGCATGCCATCCGCATCCCAGAAGCCATCCATGTGATAGATGGCGAAGGACGGCAGCCGATCGGCCCGCTCGATGAGTTGGGCGATGGTTTCCGCCATATCCGGCAGATAGGTCCACTGATGGCCGATGCCGCGTCGCCCCGGATTCTTGATGGTGCCGACCGGCTTGCCCGGCGTCACCAGCCCCGATGAGAACCAGCTATTGGCCGTTGCGCCCGGACCGAAGAAATCGCCGGCACGGACGATGATGGCACCGGTGCCCGATTGCGCGGCCGCCTTCAGTCTCTTTTCCATCTCGACCCGGATCGCTCCCTTCTTTGTAAGGGGACACTGTGGGCTTTCCTCCGTCGGCGACTGCAGGGCATCGGGACCGAAATTATAGACGTTGCCCGGCAGCACGATGCGGGCACCGGCGATGCGAGCGGCAGCGATCGTATTGTCGAGCATCGGCAGCACCAGCCTTTCCCAATCGCGATAGCCGGGCGGATTGACCGCGTGGACAATCAGGCCAACACCTTCAGCCGCCTCCAGCACGTCGCCGGCATTCATCGCGTCGCCCTGCACCCATTCGAATGCCGGCCCGTTCTTCGACGCCTTGGCGGCGTCACGGTTGAGCGCCCTGATGCGCCAGCCACGGGCCAGAAGCTTGCGCGCGATCGCGCCGCCGATGCCGCCGGTCGCGCCGAGAACCAGTGCCGTGATCTTCATCTCTCCATTCATCGCAATCATCTCCTTCAATTGCAACGAGATGACTATGCTCCTGCTTCCGGATAAACAAAATTGACGAAATGAGTGGCTCAGCTATACAAAAACATATGACGCTCGAACCAAGCTGGGATTTCTACCGCAGTTTCCTGACCGTGCTCCAGCAGGGGTCGCTTTCGGCGGCTGCGCGCGAACTGGGGCTGACCCAGCCGACCATAGGCCGTCATGTCGCTGCTCTGGAACAGGCGATCGGCGCCGAGCTCTTCATCCGGTCGCCGAACGGCCTCCTGCCGACCGACGCCGCACAGGCGCTGAAACCCTATGCCGAAACGCTGTCGGCAACCGTCGCTGCCCTTTTGCGCACGGCATCCGGTGAGCGAGAGAAGGTAGCCGGAACGGTCAGAGTCAGCGCCAGCGAGGTCGTCGCCGTCGAAGTCTTGCCTCGGATTCTCGGGCCGCTGCAGGAAGCCTATCCCGAACTCCACATCGAGCTCTCGGCATCCGATGCGATTGAAGATCTGGTAAATCGCGAGGCCGATATCGCCGTGCGCATGGCCGAGCCACAGCAGCGTACTCTCATCGTGCGCCGCATCGGCGACATCCCGATCGGCTTCCACGCCCACCGACGGTATCTCGAACGGCATGGCATTCCGCAAACCATGGCGGACCTCGCCACCCACCGGCTCATCGGCTTCGACCGGCAGACGGCCTACGTCCGCATGGTGATGAAACGCTATCCGGCGCCCGAAGGCATCAAATTCGCCTACAGGACCGACAGCAATCTTGCCCAGCTCTCTGCAATCCGCGCTGGCGTCGGCATCGGTCTCTGCCAGATCGGACTGGCACGGGAAAACCCCGACCTCGTGCATGTCCTTCCCGACGCGTTCGAAATTCCGCTCGGCACATGGGTGGTCATGCACGAAAGCTTGAAGACCTCACCGCGCTGCCGCGCCACGTTCGACGCGCTGGTCAAGGGCCTCCGGGCCTACCATCATCACTCGACCGGCGCGTAAGTAGAAAAACGAGATCGATTTTTGGTGAGAATCATGGGCAATCTCGCAGCTCCTATGGAGATGACGATGCACAAGCCGGTTGAACTCGTGAGTTATGACAGGGAATGGCCGGAAGCTTTCCAGCGCATCCGAGCCAGGCTGCTGGCCTTGCTGCCGCAGGCGCTCGCTATCGATCACGTGGGCAGCACCGCCATACCTGATATGACCGCCAAGCCGCTCATCGATATCGACATCGTTCTTCCCGGTCTGAAGCATATCGAACCTGCGACGCAGGTGCTTCTCTCGGAAAACTACGAGCCCCGCGGCAATCGCTACGACGACGAGGTTTGGGCATTTTTGTCGAGAGATTCGGCGCCGGCGGAGCGGGTCTACCTTTGCCCGGCCGGCAACGGCACGCATCGAAACAGGCTGGCTTTCCGGGATTATCTCATCGCACATCCGGAGGCGGCGGCCGATTATGCCGCGCTCAAACGCAGGCTGGCAGCCGAATTCAGAATGGACGGCGATCGCTATACCGCTGAGAAGCGCGAATTTGTCGACACGATCGTCACGCGGGCATTGAAGGGATAGATCATGTCGCGCAAAAGTGTGCGCGATTTTGCGATAACGGCATGCGCGAAACAAAAGGCCCAAAGCGCAGCAAGCGAATTTGAAAGATCGCGACGCGCTTTAGGGTTGACGTCCCGCGCTCTGCGAGGCTCCGGCCATACGCTCCTGCCATAAGCCGTCGACCACCTCGGTTTCCGGTCGGTCGCCGCCCTCGGCATATTCCTCATGCCATTTGCCGTTTTCGTCCTGCCAGCTGATCTCGGCGGAATCGCCCCCGACCTGCTGTTCGGCCGCGACGATGCGCGCAGCTTCGAGCGCCTCGGCATGGGTCGGGAATGCCTCGGAATAGACGCCTCCCAGCCTGTAGGCCCAACCGCCGTCATGTGGCACGACTTCATAGACCACCTTGATCATGCATCCGTCTCCTCATCATCTTGTTGCGCATTCGCATGCTTCCGGACAGGGTCCGGATCATCGCGGCCGCGTGACGAGAATTCGAGGACGCCGCGATCTGCTTTCCGGCCCCGAGGGCGTCAGTATTCCATTAAACGCCCAAGACTGCAAATAGCAGAGTGCCGCCGCTTGCTTCCCATCCGAAATCAGTGACTTACTTAAAAGCGTGAATCGCAACGGGAGCTGAGATTTGGGCATCGCGTCACGCCTTAAAGAGGAGAAGTTCCTGGTCACCGCACTCGTCGTCGCGCTGACCGCCCACGTTCTGGAGCATGCGATTATGGAGATGGGGCGCGGCTTGGCGCTCGTCGCCGCCGCAGCACTCGTCGCCACCATTGTACTCGCCTCGATCCGCGTCGCCCATCATGCCGAACTGCTCGCCGTCAAGGTCGGTGATCCCTACGGCACAATGATCCTGACACTTTCGGCCCTCGCCGTCGAAGTCATCATTCTCGCTATCATGATGAGGGGCGAGAGCTCGCCAACCCTCGTGCGCGACACGATCTACTCGGCCCTGATGTTGGATATCAACGGCATCCTCGGTCTCGCAGCTCTCCTCGGCGGCCTCAAGCATGGGGAGCAGCCCTACAACGACAATTCGGGCAAGACCTACGGCGTGATGATCCTCACCGCCATGGGCATTTCGATGATCGTGCCGGAATTCGTGCCGAGCGACAAATGGCACTTTTATTCCGCCTTCACCATCATCGCGATGATCGCTCTCTACGGCCTCTTCCTGCGCATGCAGGTCGGCCAGCACAGCTATTTCTTCAGCTACAGCTACCCGCGCTCCGAGCGGAAGAAGGAAAGTCACCACGGACACGGCGCCGACGGACCGGCGGCCGCCTCGATCGCCACCATTCTCGTCGGCGTCGTCATTATCGGCCTGCTGGCGGAATTCATGTCGGCCTTCATGACCGAAGGCCTGCGCGACAGCGGCACGCCGATCGCTGTGACGGCCGTCGTCGTCGCGGCGATTTCGGCCGCCCCCGAAATCCTGACCGCCTTGCGGGCGGCGCTCAAGAATCGAATGCAGGCGACCGTCAACATCGCCATGGGCGCCTCGCTATCGACGGTGATCCTGACGGTGCCCGTGATGGAGGCGATCGCACTCTATACCGGCCAGCCCTTCATCATGGCAATGACCCCGGTGCAGACGGTGATGGTGACGATCACCTTGATTGCCGCCGCGATCAACCTCAACGACGGCGAGACAAACGCCATCGAGGGCATGACACATTTCATCCTCTTCGCCACCTTCGTCATGCTGACGGCGCTGGGGCTCTGAGGCCTCCCTCCCCGCGGAGGAAGGGACGGAACAGGCTGTTTAGGCGGGCTGTTGGGCGAAGAGCAGGCGTTCACGGGCTGCGAACCATTCCTCGGCGTAATCGTCGTTCTTGTATTCCTCGAAATATGGCCCGCCATCGGTAAAATGGACGTTCTTGGCATCTTCGCGGTAGTCGTATTCATTGACGAGGTAATTCCACGTCACCGGTAATTCGCCGATGAGGTCTTCATTCTCCAGCCATTTGAACTGATGCAGTTGCAGCCCGGTCGCGGTATTGACGTATTCCGGCGTCAGCGTGCGGCATTCGTGATTGTTGAAGAGGATGAGGCTCGACCAGTTCTTCTTTTCGTACTTGGTCTGCGTCTGACCGAGGAACTTGGTGTCGATCTTCGGCCGGTAATCGTGTTTGACGCACATGACGGCGTAACGCTCGTCGCGCAATGCCCAAAGCTCGGCGATATCGGCACGCATCAGCATGTCGCAATCCATGAAGATGCTCCAGCCCTCGTAACCACTGAGATAGGGCGTCAGGAAACGCGAGAAGGAGAACTCCGTGGATTGCAGCGCGTTGCGCTGGCGAGTGAAAATCCCGCCAAGATTGGAGAGCGCAATGGGCGAGAACTCGACCGGGATCGACGACTTCTCGATGATGCTCTGCACGAGAACGTGGTAGGCGACCACTTCCTTGGGATCGAATCCCACAAATATTCGGACGTTCTGTTGTTCCATTGTCCACCTTGATCGCCAGCATCGGCAACAGCTTTCTTCGCCACCACGCCTGTTAGCTAAGGCCTGCGATAGTCATCCCTTCGACTTTTCGAGAAAACGCTGCTTGCGGGTTTTCGGTTTGAACCGCCGAAAGAAATTGTCGACGGCGCGGATGAATTTAGTGACGGACATCAGCCTGTCGATCTGGCTGTTCGTATTGTCGAGCCGCTCCGACAAGACTTCAAGCGCGGTCATCGCGATCTCGATCGGCGGCACCTCGGGAAACCGTTTGGCAAGCGCCGAATAGGGGCTGGCATCGACGCCGCCCATCATCGAGATCGAACCCATGCGCGCAAAGAGACGCAGGAAGATCTGCTCGAACGTCCAATCGTGAACGTCGAACACCTTCCACTTCTCGCTCCGCTTCGCCGAAAAGCCGGCAAGCAGGATCTTGCCCGGCAACTGCAGATCGGCGAGCCACAACGCGACCGCAAAGCCGCTCGTCGCGATCTTGCCGATCGGATAGAGATCGGCGAGCATTTGCGTCAGATCGAGGTGACGGGCTTTAGCGCCTTCGAAGCGGCTCTCCTCGCTCTCCTCGC